>JAJXVA010000118.1 GCA_021782435.1 Pseudomonadota bacterium | reverse complement strand
TCTATGAAACCGCGCTGAACCCTCAACACCCGGGCCATGTGACCGCGTGCATCTTCATTCTCAAAACCCGGGGCCGGTGGTCGACGCGGGCCGCGCCCGAAGCCGAACCGATCGACGATCCCGACCCCGACGTGTGAGAGCCGCTGACCGCGCCTGACTGCGGTCATCCGTCGCAACCGCCGATTCTTTCGTATCCCTGTCTGCATCCCATTGACAGCGTAACCGATTATATTTGCTTGATATCAATGCGTTAGGTGGAAGATATGGAGGAGGGGAAGGGATTCGAACCCTCGATACGCCTTTAGAGCGTATAACGGTTTAGCAAACCGCCGCCTTCAGCCACTCGGCCACCCCTCCGGCGCGGTGTGCTGTTTAGGGCTGGGCGGGCAGCGCGTCAAACGGGAAAGGTAGGGGATCAGGCGTTGAAAACCTGACGCAAGCCGGCCGCACCGGACGGGGTCAGGGTAAGCAGGCGGCCCGGACCACGGTGGAGCCAGGCGCGGGCGAGGAAGGCGGAAAGCAGCGCGGCACCGAGGGCGCCGGCCAGGTGGGGGCGGCGCTCGCTCCAGTCCAGGCACAGGCGGCAGGGGGTGCGGCGCCCCTGCTCGATGGACGCCATGTCGATGCCGAAACGGGTAAAAACCTCGCGGCCAGCCTGGGTCAGAACAAGGGCGTCATCGCCGGCAAGGAGGTTCTGGCGACGGAACGCGGCAAGCAGGGCGACGGCACGCTCCCCGGCAAAATGATCATAACACAGGCGCGCGGTGCGGAGGGCGGCGTCCTTGGGGCCGGGACGGGCGCGGGCGGCACCGATGTGGTGGGCGAGGCCCATCAGGGTTTCCAGAATCTGCGCAGCTTCCGTGCTGGCTAGGCGGAAATACCGGCAGCGGCCGTGTTTTTCGGCGACGAGCAGATGGGATGCGACGAGCCGGGCGAGATGGGCGCTGGCAGTTTGCGGAGTAACGCCGGCGCTGAGCGCCAGTTCGGTAGCGGTAAGGGCGCGGCCGTCCATCAGGGCCGAGACCATGTTGGCGCGAGCCGGATCCCCGAGCAGGGCGGCAAGGGTGGCGATGGGCGGGCCTTCTGGCATAGTTCGATGATAGGCGAAGCATTGCGGACGCGAAAGGGGGTAGAGGCTGCCGGCACAGTGTGAGGGGAGTTATCGGTGATCACGTGTTTCATTCGCTATGAGATCGACCCGTTTCAGGGGGACGCGTTCCAGCGGTATGCGCGGAATTGGGGCCGGGTCATTCCGCGTTGCGGGGCCGAGTTGATTGGATATTTCGCGCCGCATGAGGGGGTGAGCACGGTTGCCTACGGGGTATATTCGATCGCGAGTCTGGCAGCGTATGAGGCGTATCGGGCAAGGCTGGCGGCGGATCCGGAGGGGCAGGAGAATTATGAATTCGCGGCACGGGAGCGGTTCATCCGCCGCGAGGACAGGCTGTTTCTGCGCCTGGCATCGGCGCCGCATGCAGCGGGGGAACGGCCATGATTACCGTGATATTCGAGGCATGGCCGGCGACGGAACAGCAGGATATTTACCTGGATCTGGCGCGGACGATGCGGAGAGAGCTCGCGGAAATCGAGGGGTTTGTGTCAGTCGAGCGGTTTCAAAGCCTGAGCGAGACCGGGAAATTGCTGTCCCTGTCGTTTTTTCGGGATGAGGCGGCGGTACGGGCGTGGCGGAATTTGCCGTGCCACCGGGCAGCGCAGGCAGAAGGCCGGGGGGTCGTGTTCGCGGATTATCGGCTGCGGGTTGCGAAGGTCAGGCGCGATTACGGACGATTCCACAGGGAGGAATCCCCCGCAGACAGCCGGAGAATGCTCGAATAGAGGCGTTTTCCTGGTTTTTTTTGTTCACAAAAACAACGTTCCTAAAGGGCTTTCTGCAAGGCCTCGTTGACCAGGGCCGGATTGCCGCGGCCCTGCATCGCCTTCATGACCTGACCGACGAAGAAGGCGAAGAGCTTTTCCTTGCCGGCCCTGTATTCGGCGAGTTTGTCGGGGTTGGCGGCGAGCACGCTGGCCACCGCGGCGTCGATGGCGGCGGTGTCGGTGATCTGGCGCAGGCCCAGACGATCGACGATGGCGCTGGGCATTTCACCGGTTTCGACCATCTGCTCGAACACATCCTTGGCGATCCGGCCGTTGATGGTGGCGTTTTTCAGCAGCGCGAGGAGTTCGCGCAGCGCGGTGATGGAGACGGGCGTGGTTTCGATGCCGCGGCCAGTGCGGTTGAGTGCCGCGAACAGATCGCCGGTGATGTAATTCGCGGCGAGGCGGCCGTCATGGCCGGCGGCAACGGCCTCGTAGAAATCGGCCACCGATTTATCGGCGACGAGAACCGCGGCGTCGTAGGCGGGGATGCCATATTGCGCGATGAAGCGAGCGCGCCGGGCATCGGGCAGTTCGGGGAGGGATTCGCGGAGTTGTTCGACCCAGGCGGCATCGAGTTCGAGCGGCAGCAGGTCGGGGTCGGGGAAATAACGGTAATCATGCGCGTCTTCCTTGCCGCGCATGGAGCGAGTAATGCCGCGGGCGGGTTCGTAGAGGCGGGTTTCCTGGCGGACCTCGTCACCGGCTTCCCAGACCCGTACCTGGCGTTTGGCTTCGTATTCGATGGCCTGCATGGCGAAGCGAATGGAATTGACGTTTTTTATCTCGCAGCGCGTGCGGAAATTCTCTCCCGGTTTGCGGACCGAAACATTGACGTCGGCACGGAGCGAGCCCTCGTCCATGTTGCCATCGCAGGTGCCAAGGTAGCGGAGAATGGCGCGAAGTTTGGTGAGATAGGCGCCGGCTTCCTCCGGGCAGCGCATATCGGGTTCACTGACGATTTCCATCAGCGCGACGCCGGCGCGGTTGAGGTCGATATAGGACAAAGCTGGATCCTGATCGTGCAGGGACTTACCGGCATCCTGTTCGACGTGAAGCCGTGTGATGCCGATTTCGCGGGTGGTGCCGTCGGCGAGTTCGATGGTGACGGCGCCGCGGCCGACGATCGGGTATGCGAACTGGGTGATCTGATAGCCGGACGGCAGGTCGGCATAGAAATAATTTTTGCGGTCGAACCGGCTGACCAGGTTGATCTCGGCGTTCAGGCCGAGACCGGTGCGCACGGCCTGGGCGATACATTCGCGGTTGGGCACCGGCAGCATGCCGGGAAAGCCGGCATCGATGAAGCTGACCTGGGTGTTGGGCTCGGCGCCGAATGCGGTGGCCGCACCCGAGAACAGCTTGGCCTCGCTGATGATCTGGGCATGAACCTCGAGGCCGATGACGACTTCCCAGGGGCCGGTGGCGCCTTCAATAGTGTAGGGCATCGAGACCTCGTGAAATGAAGAAGCGTTCTTCTTTTTCTGAAGAAAAAGAAGCAAAAAGACTTTTGTCGCTGGCGTATGGACTACGGCCGGGGTTCAGGCTCCCGGGCATATAAGTTTTTTGGTTCTTTTTTTCAAAAAAGAACATGCTCACTGCCCTGGCCTTGCCGCGAACCCTGCCGCCCGTTCGAGTGCGGCCGCAACCGCGAACACGGTTTCCTCATCGAAGCTGTTGCCGATGACCTGGAGGCCCAAGGGCAGCCCGTCCTGGTTCAGCGCGGCGGGGATGGACATGGCGGGCACGCCGGCGATGGAGGCGGGGACGGTGAACACATCGTTCAGATACATGGCGATCGGGTCGTCCATCTTCTCGCCCATGGCGAAGGCGGCGGTGGGCGCGGTGGGGGTCAGCAGCGCGTCCACCTGTGCGAAGGCGTTGGTGAAATCCCGTGCGATCAGGGCCCGGAGTTTTTGCGCCTTTAGGTAATAAGCGTCGTAATAGCCCGCCGATAGGACATAGGTGCCGATGAGGATGCGGCGTTGCACCTCGGACCCGAAGCCGCGGGCGCGGGTGTGCTCGTAAAGTCCGATGAGATCGTCGTTGGGCTCGGCATCGCGCAGGCCGAAGCGGACGCCATCGTAGCGGGCGAGGTTCGAGGACGCCTCGGCCGGGGCGATGATATAGTAGGTCGCCAGGCCGTATTTCGTGTGCGGCAGGGAGACGTCGATGATGTCGGCGCCCTCGGCGAGGAGCCAGGCCAGGCCTTTTTCCCAGATAGCGGTGATTTCCGGGTTGGTGCCGGGGACGCGGTATTCGGTCGGGACGCCGATGCGCAGGCCCCTGACGCCGCGGCCGAGGGCTGCCTCGAAATCGGGGACGGTTTGGTCGGCGGAGGTGCTGTCCTTCGGGTCGAAGCCAGCCATGGAGCGGAGCAGGATGGCGCAATCCTGCACGGTGCGGGCGACGGGTCCGGCCTGGTCGAGCGAGGAGGCGAAGGCGATGATGCCGAAGCGCGAGCAGCGGCCATAGGTGGGCTTGATGCCGGCGAGACCGCAGAAGGCCGCCGGCTGGCGGATGGAGCCACCCGTGTCGGTGGCGGTGGCGCCCATGGCGAGCCGCGCGGCGACCGCCGCGACCGAGCCGCCGGAGGAGCCGCCGGGCACCAGCGCCGCGTTGCTGCCGCGCCGGAGCCAGGGGTTTTCGACCGGCCCGAAGGCGGAGGTCATGTTGGAGGAGCCCATGGCGAATTCGTCGAGATTGGTCTTGCCGAGGAAAACCGCCCCATCACGCAGCAGATTTGCGGTGACGGTGCTTTCGTAGGGGGGTACGAAATCGGCGAGGATGCGGGACCCCGCGGTGGTGCGCACGCCCTTGGTGCAGAACAGATCCTTGATGCCGAGGGGAATGCCGGTGAGCGGGCCGGCATTGCCGGCGGCAAGTGCCGCGTCGGCCGCGCTTGCCTGGGCGCGGGCGAGATCGGCGGTGAGGGTGATGTAGGCGTTGAGGCGCGGATTGTGGGCCGCGATCGCGCTCAGATGGGCTTCGGTCAGTTCGGTTGCGGAAATTTCGCGCGCGCGGAGGCGGGCGCGGGCATCGGCCAGGGTGAGGTCGGTGAGATCGGTCATTTCGGTTATTCGACCACTTTCGGCACGGTGAAGAAATTGCCGGCGCGGCCGGGAGCGTTGGCGAGGATTTCGTCGGCGCGGCCGCCACCGGTGATATCGTCGGTGATGACATCGTCACGCAGGCGGAGCGCCATTTGCATGGTGCCGGCGAGCGGGGGCACGTTGCTGGTATCGACCTCGTTCAACTGCTCGATCCAGCCGAGAATGCCGGACAGTTCATCCGCGAGGCGGGGGAGTTCAGCCTCGGCGACGTGAAGGCGGGCGAGTTTGGCGATGCGACGCACGGTCGCGGCATCGAGCGACATGAAGGTGGGTCCTTGGCTGGCCGGAGGCCGGGGACCATAAAGCGGGCCATGACCGGGTTCAACAGGCTGAGCGTGCCGGACCTGCTGGGCGGGATGGCGGCGGGATTGCGTGTGCTGGGGATCGACCCCGGGCGCAAGCGGATCGGGCTCGCGCTTTCGGATGTGGGGCGGAGCCTGGCGAGCCCCTATGGCACGCTGGCGCGCGGGCGGCTGGCGGTAAACACTGCGGACATTGCCGCGATTGCCGCGCGCGAAGGAGTGGGCGGGCTGATAATCGGCTGGCCGCTGGAAGAGGACGGGCGGATGGGCCCGGCGGCGCAGGCGGCGCGCGACTGGGCGCGGGCGATCAGTGGCGCGACCGGGCTGGCGTTCGCGCTGTGGGACGAGACCTTGACCACCGCGGAGACGCTGGCGGAGTTGATCGATGCGGATGTGAGCCGGCAACGGCGCGGAGAGATCGTGGACAAGCTGGCGGCGGCGCGGCTGTTGCAGGCGGCGCTGGACACGGCCCGGCGCTTGGGGGAGGGCCGAGCCGCGATCACGTCATAGGGTCAACAGCCCCTTGGCGCTCATGTCTTCGGTCATGGCCAGCACATCCTTCGCGATTTCGTCGCGGGGGGCGGCGTAGCGGGTGGCGAGGGTGTCGATGACGGCGGCGAGGGTTTTCTCGCCGTCGAACTCACGCAGGATTTCCGCGGCGATATCGTCCGGGACGAAGGCGCGCTCCGGGCCGAGCACGACCCATTGGTTGCGCACATCATCGCGGCGGATGCGAAACCCGCGTGCGAGGCGGGGGGTGAGGGATTCGTCCATGCTCAGGCGCTGGGGAGGAAGGCGCCGGACGGGATGCGACCGGGGCTGACATAGGCGTAATCGAGCGCATCGAGCATGGACCAGAGCACGTCGCACTTGAAGCGCAGCGCGTCCTGCGCAGCCTGCTGCTGTTCCGGTGTGATGGCGTGGTCGCGGACATAGGCGAGGGCGAAGTCGGAATCGCGCGGGGCCTGGGTCAGGCGCGGGGTGAAATAGGCGAGGGTTTCCTGGGTGACCCAGGGATAATTGGCGAGCATGCCGGAGACGCGCTCGCTGATGATGGTGGGCGAAAACAACTCGGTGAGCGACGAGGCGATGGCCTCGAGCAGGGAGCGTTCCTGCACGAAATGCACATAGGCATCGACCGCGAAACGGGTGGTGGGCAAGATTTCGGCGGTGGATTCGACGCGGGCACGGTCGAGGCCGACGCCATCGGTGAGTTTCAGCCAGCGGGCGATGCCGCCAGTGCCGGGGCTGTCGCCGTCGTGGTCGACGATGCGGCGGCGCCATTCGCGGCGGAGTTTGGGGGTGGGCAGACGCGCGAGCAGATACGCGTCTTTGACCGGGATCCGGGCCTGGTAATAGTAGCGGTTGAGTGCCCAGGCCTGAACCTGGCCACGGCTGAGGCGACCGTCGTGCAGGGCGCGGTGGAAAGGGTGGCGGTTGTGGTAACGCTCGGCACCGATCTGGCGGAGAGCGGCCTCGAGTTCATCCGGGGTGAGTGCGGGCTTCATAGGGTGAACCTCATGCCATCGAACCCGACCAGCCAGCCCGCCTGTCGGACGGCTGCGTGTTCCGGGCTATCGGACAGCAGAATGGGGTTGGTGTTGTTGATATGGATCAGCACGCGGTTTGGGATTTCGACGCCGTGAAGCCGGGCGATGACGCCATCCGGCCCGCCGACGGACATATGGCCCATGTCGCGGCCGGTACGGGGGGCGATGCCGGCGATTGCCATTTCATCATCACGCCAGAGGGTGCCGTCGAAAAACAGGGCGGCGGCGCCGGTGAGGCGGGCGCGGAGTGCCGCGTCGACCCGGGCGCAGCCGGGCAGAAAGACCAGGCGCGAGGCACCGTCGGTGATGTCGAGTCCGACATTACCGTCGGGCGGCAGGGCGGATTGGTCGCCCGCCCGTTCTCGGTAGAGCGGGGTTTTGCCAGGGGCGGCGAAGGCGGTGACGGTGAGGCCGGCTGGAGTGCCGTCGACGAGGCGGAGTGGGGCTGGCGTATCGAGCGCCAGGGTCTGGCGGCGCACGATTTCACGGTTGAGGACCGCGAACATGGGGTTGGCGTCGAGATGGGCGAAGATGGTGGGGGTGGCGGTGATGGTGAAGGCATGGGCTTCGCGCAGCGTGAGCAGGCCAACCACGGCATCGATCTCGGAGCCGGCGAGGACGACGCCCGCGATGGGGGAGTGGCGGGGGGCGCGCCGGGGATGGAGTTCGGGCGTGGCATCGAG
>JAJXVA010000117.1 GCA_021782435.1 Pseudomonadota bacterium | reverse complement strand
ATTCCCTCGGTGGCCGGTCGAACCGCGCCACCCCGATGCCGGGCAGGCCCTCCAGCGTATCCAGCGCATCCGCCAGCCCCGACCGCGTGTTCGGCGGCAGATCGATCTGCGACAGATCGCCCGTGATCACCATGCGGGTGCCGTTGCCCATCCGGGTCAGGAACATTTTCATCTGCACCGGGGTCGTGTTCTGCGCCTCATCGAGAATGGCAAAGCAATGCGCCAGCGTCCGCCCGCGCATGAAGGCCAGCGGCGCCACCTCGATCTCACCCGCGCCGATCCGGCGCGTCACCTGGTCGGCGGGCATCATGTCGTGCAGCGCGTCATAAAGCGGGCGCAGATAGGGGTCCACCTTGTCCTTGAGGTCGCCGGGCAGAAACCCCAGCCGCTCGCCCGCCTCCACCGCCGGGCGCGACAGCACGATCCGGTCGACCTTGCCCGATTGCAGCATCGCCACCGCCTGCGCCACCGCGAGATAGGTCTTGCCGGTACCCGCCGGACCGATACCAAACACCATGTCGTGGCGGGAAAGCTGGTCCATATAGCTCGCCTGGCCGGGGCTGCGGGCCTCCACCGCGCCGCGGCGGGTGCGGATGGCGGGCAAATCGTGCAGCGGCAGGCGGTTCTCGGCCGGCTGGTCCGACAGGCGCACCGCCGCATCCACCTCGGCCATGCCCACCGCCTCGCCCCGCTCCAACCGGCGGTACAGCCCCATCAGGGCGGCCTGCGCCACGTCCACCCGATCCGGCGGCCCGGACAGGGCCATGCGGTTGCCACGGCAGGCCAGTTTTATGCCCGCCAGTTGTTCGATGCGCGCCAGATGCCGGTCATGGTCGCCGACCAGCAATTGCAGCAACCCGTTATCGGCGAATTGCAGCGTCACCGGTCGCAGCGCCAGGTCCGGGCTCGCGATCGCGGCCGGCGGGGTGGCGGAAGGGGTCTGACTCCGGGAAATCTGGCTCAAGCGCGATCTGGCTCCTGTCCGCCGGGTTCGGGGTGGTCGACCAACCGGCCACCGAGGGAATTGGGTCTGGCATCCTCGATCGTCACGGGCACGATCCGGCCCACCAGCGCCGCCGCGCCCGGCACATGGACCGGCTGCAAATACGGCGTGCGGCCCGACATCTGCCCCGGCCGGCGCCCCGGCCCGACGAACAGCACATCCAGGGTTCGCCCCAGGCACGAGGTATTGAACGCCGTGGCCTCGGCCTGCAATTCGGCCTGCACCACCTGCAACCGGGCGTCCTTCACCGCCGCCGCCACCTGGTCGGCGCGGGCGGCCGCCGCCGTGCCGGGGCGTGTCGAATACGCGAAACTATAAGACTGCGCGAAGCCCACCCGGCGGAGCAGGTCCAGCGTATCCTCGAACGCCGCATCCGTCTCCCCCGGAAACCCGACGATGATATCGGTGGACAAGGCAAGGTCCGGGCGGGCGTCGCGCAACCGGTCGATCAGCCGCAGATAATCCTCGCGGGTATGGCCCCGGTTCATATCGGCCAGCACCCGGTCACTGCCCGACTGTACCGGAAGATGCAGGAACGGCATCAATTGCGGCACGTCGCGGTGCGCCAAAATCAGGCTGTCCTCCATGTCCCGCGGGTGGCTCGTCGTGTAGCGGATCCGCGCCAGGCGCGGAATTTCGGCCAGCGCCCGGATCAGCCGGCCCAGCGTCCAGGTGCCGCCATCCGGCGCCGCGCCGTGCCAGGCATTCACGTTCTGGCCCAGCAGCGTGATCTCCTGGGCGCCGCGCGCCACCAGCCCGCGGGCCTCCGCCAGCACCGCCTCGGCGGGGCGGCTGAATTCAGCGCCGCGCGTATAGGGCACCACGCAGAACGTGCAGAATTTGTCGCAGCCTTCCTGCACCGAAAGAAACGCGGTCAGCCCCGAGGGTCCGCGCGGCGCCGCCTCGCCGGGCAGGAAGTCGAATTTGTCCTCGGGCGGGAACTCGGTCTCCAGCACGCGCTCACCGGCGGCGGCGCGCCTCAGCATCGCCGGCAGCCGATGGTAGGTCTGGGGTCCGAACACGATATCCACGTAGGGCGCGCGCGCCCGAATGATCTCGCCCTCGGCCTGCGCCACACAGCCGGCGAGCGCGATCGTCATCCGCCCGCCCGCGGCTTCCCGCGCGCGCTTGAGCCCATGCAGGCGGCCCAGCTCGGAAAACACCTTCTCCGTCGCCCGCTCGCGGATATGGCAGGTATTCAGCACCACGAGCTCGGCCTGTTCGGGCGCGGCCACCTCCCGGAACCCCAGCGGCTCCAGTATGTCCACCATGCGGCCGCTGTCATAGGCATTCATCTGGCAGCCCCAGGTCATCACGTGCAGGCCACGTGGCGCGGTCTCGACCGGGTGCGGGAAGGGGGTTGGCAATTGTGCCGGCAATCCTTCGCGTTGCGGGATCAGCCTCGCCTGAGTGTCTGTGGTCACGTCAAGTTTTCTTTGCATGAAAGCGCGTCTGCCATCGAGTCTTCATTTGTCCCAACCGGATCAGTCCCCACCGGATCGGTCCCAACCGGCCGGTTCTGCCGCAGCGCCGACGCGCAGTCGGCAATGGTCGTCTCCAACGCCCGTGTCAGCGCCTTGCGGTCGGCGAAATCCCGCGGGTCCACCGGGTCGTGCAGCACCAGCGTCGCGCCCAGCCCATGGCACTGCACCAGGCGCCAGAAATGCCGCCCGATGTTCATATCGCCATAGTAAGCAAACAGCGGCCGGTTGAACCGGCCCGCCGGCAGGCCCGCCAGCCGGTCGTACACCACCGTCACCGGCTGGATCATCGGCGGATCGTCGCCCTCCGCGACCGACAGAAAGCTCGAGCGGAACGGCAGCACCCGGCTGCCATCATCGGTCGTGCCTTCCGGGAACAGCACCAGGTTGTCGCCGGCATCCAGCCGTTGGCGAATGACATCCACCTCGCGCCCGGTATTGGCCCGCTGGCGGCTGACATAGGCGGTGCGCCCCAGCTTCGCGACCAGGTTCACCCCCGGCCAGTCCCGCACCGCGTCCTTGGAAACGAAGCAGGTCTCCAGCTTGCCGCCGATCACCGCGATATCCAGCCAGGACGTGTGGTTGGCAATGAACACCACCGGCCGCCCGGTCGACCCGCGCGTCAGCCGCTTGCCCACCAGCCGCACATGCAATCCGATCAGGGTTGCGAACACGCCCCAGAACACGCGCGGAAACACCACCTTGCCGCGCCCCGGCAGCAGCAGCAGCCCGCCCTGGATGACCATGCTGAACAGGGTCCAGAACACGATCAGTATCGCGGCATCGAAGGCGCGCAGCTTGCGCAGCCACACGGCGGCGACCGGCCCGATCGGCAGCCCGACCGGCGGCAGAACATAGCCGCGCGCGTTCGCAGCCGCCCTGCGGTGACCGCTCCATCCCTTGCCCATGGGTCGGCCCATAGCATCGGCCCGACCCGGATCAAAGCACCGATGCCATCGCGGCTTCGCGCCGCGTTGCTTTTCCCGCAAGCCGCGGCATCCGGTCGCGCGGGCCACGGGTCGTGGCGTCCAAACTGCGGCGTCGCGGGTTGCCAGCGCCGCCCGCCATTGCCAGCTTGGCAGGGATGCGACGTCTTGTGCCGGCACTTTTCTGCGGCGGGGTCATGTTCGCGGCGCCCGCCCGCGCGGCCAACCCCCAGCCCTACACGCTCCACCTTGCCCCCACCGGCGACAAGGCGCTGGACGCCGCCCTGTCCGCGGTCTCGCAACTGGCGGCCCTGCGCGCCAAGGCACCGGTCAGTCCGTTCGCGCTCATCGCCCGCGCCCGCGCCGATCTCGGCCGCCTGCAAACCGCGCTGCAAAGCCAGGGCTATTACCTGGGCACCGCCCAGATCACCGTCGATGGCACGGCGCTCGGCACCCCAGGCCTCGCCGCCCGGCTGCGCGCCGCACCGGCCACCCCGGTGCCGGTCGCGGTCACCGTAACCCCGGGGCCGCAATTCCACCTCGGCCGCATCACCCTGCAAGGCAAGCTGCCGGCCGGGCTGCGTCAGCATTTCGCGCTTCACACCGGCCAGAAAGCCATCGCCGCCGCTGTCGTGGACGCCCAGGCGAAGCTGCTGACCGAACTGCGCGACAGCGGCTACGCCATGGCCAGCGCGCCGCTGCCCCAGGCCGTCGAACAGGACGCCAGCCACACGATCGACGTCACGTTGCGGGTCGATACCGGGCCTCGGGTGGCCCTGGGCCCGATCACGTTTTCCGGCCTCGCGCGGGTCAGGCCCGGCTATGTCCGCCGCGAGCTCAACCTGCGCCAGGGTGACCTCTACCGCGCCAACCAGATCCAGGCGGCGCGCGAGCATCTCGCCGCGCTGCCGGTGTTCAAATCCGTCACCATCACGCCGGCCGCGACGCCGGGCCCGGACGGCCAGTTGCCGCTGGACATCGCCTTCGTCGAGGCGCTGCGCCATGTCGTCGCGCTCAATGGCAGCTACTCCACCGATCTCGGCGCCGATCTCGGCCTGTCCTGGACCGATCGCAACGTCCTCGGCGCCGGCCAGCGCCTCACCGTCTCGGCCGCCATCACCGAACTCGGCGGCTCCGACGCGGTGGCCCCGGGCTACGATGTGGAGGCCCATTACGTGGTTCCCGACTGGCTGCGCCAGGGCCAGAGCCTGAGTTTCGATGCGATCGGCGTCCACCAGTATCTCGACACCTACAACCGAACCGCGCTCACGCTCGATGCCATACTGAGCCGCCGGGTCAGCCCGGACACGGTGCTTTCCGCGGGCGTCAGCGGCACCCAGGAACAGGTCACGCAGGAAGGCATCACCAGCAATTACAGCTTCATCGGCCTGCCGCTCGGCGTGACCTACGACACCACCAACAACCTGCTGGAACCCACGCGCGGGGTCCGCGCCAACGCCACCCTCACCCCCACCTACAGCTATGGCGGCGTGCACGGCAGCGCACCCTACGTCCAGGGCATGGGCACCGCCGCAACCTATCTCGACCTCGGCAAGCCGGGCCGCCGGATCCTCGCGCTGCGCGCAACCCTCGGCGCCATCGAGGGCGCGACCCCGCTCAGCCTGCCGCCGGACCAGCGCCTCTATGCCGGCGGCAGCGACACCATCCGCGGCTACGCCTACCAATACGCCAGCCCGCAATTTCCCAACGGTATTCCGCTCGGCGGCACCGCGCTCGATGCCGCCACCATGGAGCTGCG
Organism: Pseudomonadota bacterium; assembly: GCA_021782435.1. Classification (GTDB taxonomy): domain Bacteria; phylum Pseudomonadota; class Alphaproteobacteria; order Acetobacterales; family Acetobacteraceae; genus JAJXVA01. The sequence continues at coordinate 2,366 of JAJXVA010000117.1, read as the reverse complement.
TCAGCGTCTCGGCGCCCATTACGGCATCGCCGCCTTCATCGACGCGGGCCAGGTCGGCACCACCGGCCTGCCGTTCACCGGCACCATCCTGGCCGGCGCCGGGCTCGGCGCGCGCTACTACACACCGTTCGGCCCGATCCGGCTGGATATCGCGGTGCCCCTGGTGCGGGTGCCGCATGCCGGGTCGCTGCAAGCCTATATCGGGCTCGGAGAAGCGTTTTGACCGCACCCCCTCCCGCGAAGCGCCGCTGGCTCCGCTTCATCGCCTGGTCGGCCGCTACCCTGGTCGGGCTGCCGGTGGCCTTGCTCGCCCTGGCCCTGATCGGTCTCAACACCGCGCCCGGCCAGCGCCTCGCCGGCAGGCTGGTGGCCAGCGTCACCCAGGGTCAGGTGACCCTCCTCGGCCTGCATGGCCGGGTGCCGGACCGGCTGCGCGTCACCCGGCTCACCCTCGCCGACGCGCACGGCACCTGGCTCACCGCGCAGAATATCGCGCTCGACTGGTCGCCACTCTCGCTGCTGCGCGGCATCGCCGATATCCGGCGCCTCTCGGCCGCCAGCCTCACAGTATTCCGCGCGCCCGAACCCCCACCGGCCCGACCGCGGCCCGCGCCAGCATCGGGGCACACGCTCGGGATCGGTATCGTCGCGCGGCGGGTCCGGGTGGCGAACCTGGTTCTCAGTCCCGGGCTTGCCGGCGTCGGCGCGCGCTTCGCGGTCGATGGCGCCGCGCGCTGGCACGGCGATACCACCGGCGAGGCCAGGCTGGCACTGCGCCGGCTCGACGCGCCCGGCCGCTACGACGCCGAGGCCACCCTCACCCCGGCGACGGTCACCGCCCGGCTCGACCTCGCGGAACCCCCGGGCGGATGGCTGGGCCGGCTCGCGCATCTGCCGCGCGCCCAGGGCGCGCTCACCGCCGATATCGGCCTGACCGGGCCAAGCTCGGCCGTGAGCCTTCGGGGTAACGTCCGGCTCGGCGCGCTCACCCTCGAACTCAGCGGCGCGCTCGATGTTCCGGCCCGGACCGACCGCATCCTGGTGCGGGCCACCAGCGGTGAAATGCGGGCCTCGGTCGCGTCCTGGCAGGCCCTGACCGCGCGCGCGCAAGTGTCGGGCAGTTGGACCCGCCCCCAGGCCCGGCTGACCGCGCGTGTCACCCGCCTCGCCGCCCAGGGCGCAAGCCTTGCCGCGCTCACGCTCGATGCCACGCTCGCGGGCCGAGCGGCGACGGTCACCGCCACCGCCGCCGGTATCCACCTGCCCGGCCCCAGGCCCGATCTTCTGGCGGCGGCCCCGGTCGGGCTGCGCGCCACCCTCTCCCTGCGGGATCCGACCCATACCGTTCACTACACGCTCGACCACGCGCTGTTCGCAGCATCCGGCACGGTCACGCTCGCGCCGCAACTCGGTGCCGCGCTCCATCTCGACGTGCCGCGGCTCGGGCCGCTCGCCGCCGCGTTCGGCCGCTCCGCCAACGGCGCGGCCAGCTTCGATGCCGGTCTGCGCGAACCCGGCCCGGGGCAGGACGTGGCGACCCTTGCCGGCACCCTGAACCTGACGGGTGGCGCCGATCTTCCCCCCGCCCTGATCGGTCAGACGCGCCTGAGCGCCCGCGCCACGCGTGCCGGCGCCAACCTGCCCGAGGCCAGGCTGGACATCGCGACCCCGGGCGCCCGGCTGTCCGCGTCCGGCACCTATCGGGGCGGGGTCATGGAGGCCGCCTGGCACCTCGCCGCCGCCGACCTGCATCGTCTGGCGCCGGCGCTGCGCGGCACGCTGGCCGCCGCGGGCACGCTGAGCGGGCCACCGGGGAGCCTCGCGGCGCGGCTCACGGCGCGGGGCACTCTGGCCGCCGGGCGGTTTCCGCTGGCACCGGCCGAGCTCGCGCTGAACCTGACCGGCCTGCCCGCCGCCCCCGCCGGCACACTGAACGCCGAGGCCACACTCTACGGCGCGCCGCTGATCGCGAAGCTGCGCCTCGCCCGGCGGAATGGCGCCGCCCACCTCGCCATCGACCAGTTGCATTGGAAATCCCTCCGCGCCGACGGCACGCTCGACCTGCCGGCGGGGGCGTCGCGCCCGGTGGGCATGGTCGCCGTCGGTCTGTCGCGGCTGGCGGATCTACAGCCCATTCTCGGCCAGCCCCTGTCAGGCGCGCTCAGCGCCAAGCTACAGGCCGAGCCCGGGGCGCTGCGGGTCTCGGGCACGGCAATCGGGCTCGCCATGGCCGGCACCGGCAGCGTGCGCGCCGCCCGGCTGAACGCGACGTTGCGCGGCGCGCGCGACGCCGGGCGCCTGGACGCGCGCCTGACCCTTGAGGGCGTCACCACCGCCCGGCTCGGCGCCGATGCCGCGCTGACCGC
>JAJXVA010000116.1 GCA_021782435.1 Pseudomonadota bacterium | reverse complement strand
CCGGCCAGGCGCTGAATACCGTGCTCAGCCCGGATGGCGGCACCCTCGCCGTGCTCACCAGCGGCTTCAACACCCTCGCCATCGCCAATCCCGCCCGCGGCCGGCTCGGCGCGGTCGACCGCGCCGTGTCCACCGAATATCTGTTCCTCTACGACGTCGCCGGCGCGCATCGGCGCGCGCCCGCGCCGCGCCAGGTGCTGAAACTCCCCAATAGTTTCGCCGGCCTCGTATTCTCCCCACATGGGCGCGCACTCTATGTCTCCGGCGGGCGCGACGACGACATCCTGGTCTTTGCCCGCCAAGGCGCCCGCCAAGGCGCCCGCTATGCGCCCGCCGCGACGTATCCGCTCGGCCATCCGCATCCCGCCAGCCGCCGCGGCCGCGCCGTCCTGCAAGGCGGCCTCGGCTTCCGCCAGGTGCCCATGGTCGCCAATCTCGCCCTCACCGCGGACGGCGCAACCCTGCTCGCGGTCAACAGCTTCAACGCCTCGGTCACCCTGCTCGATGCCGCCACCGGCAAACGCCGCGCCGAATACGACCTCCGTCCCTTCCACACCAACCCCACCACCGGCCAGGGCAGGGCAGGGGGGGAAATTCCCTTCGCCGCCGCCATCGCCGGCGACCGCGCCTATATCGGCTCGCTGCGCGACCGCGATATCACGGTGCTCGACATCGCCAATCCCGCCGCCCCGCGCTTCGTCGCGCGCCTCCCCCTGCCCGGCACCCCGCTCGCCATCCTGCCGGACAGCGCCACCCGCCCCACCCGCGTCTTCATCGCCGAGGACAATGCCGGCGGCATCGCCGTGCTCGATCCCGCGACCCTGCGCATCACCGAGGAAATCGACGCGCGCGCCCCGCCCGGCCTGCTGCCCGCCGCGCCGCGCGTCACCGGTGTCGCCCCCAACCACCTCGTCCTGTCGCCAGATGGCGCGACCCTCTATGTCAGCAACGGCGGCCAGAACGCGGTCGCGGTCATTCCGCTCGCCGGCCCCGCCCCGCACCGCGTCGCCGGCCTCATGCCCACCGGCTGGTATCCGCACGCGCTCACCCTCTCCAGCGGCGGAAAAATCCTCTACGTCGTTAACGGTAAAAGCGATCCGGGGCCCAACCCACGCCACCTCTCCGGTGCCACCGCCCATGCCCGCGGCCTCGCCGGCCGGAACCCCGCAACCCTCGCCGCCGAAGCCCGCGCCAGCAACCAATATATTCTTCAGCTGGAACATGCCGGCCTGCTCGCGCTGCCCGTGCCCGATGCCGGAACCCTCGCCACCCTCACCGCCCAGGTCGCCCGCAACAACCACTACACGCGCACCCTGCCGCCGGAAGCAGCGCGAACCATGGCGTTCCTGCGCGCCCACATCCGCCACGTTATTTATATCGTCAAGGAAAACCGCACCTTCGACCAGATATTGGGCGATATCGGCAACGGCGCCGACGCCGACCCCGCGCTCGCCATGTTCGGCGCCCGCGTCACGCCCAACCTGCACGCGGCGGCGCGGAACTTCGTCACCTTCGATAATTTCTACGACGCCTCCGAGGTCAGCGGCGATGGCTGGCAATGGACCACCGCCGCGCGCGAAACCGACGTCAACGTCAAATTCATCCCGCTCGATTACGCCCGCCGCGGCGCGCCCTACGACGCCGAAGGCCAGAATTCCGGCGTCGATGTCGGCATCGCGAGCCGCCGCGCGCGCGAAGCCGCCCATCCCGGCTATGCCGCCGAGGCCGCCCGCATGCCCGGTGGCGCCGCCAACCTGCTGCCCGGCACCAACTCCGACACCGCGCCCGACGGGCCGGATGGCGCCGAACAGCAGGGCTATCTCTGGAACGCCGCCGCCCGCGCCCATCTCTCCATGCGTAATTACGGCTTCTATATCGATCTCGACGCCAGCTACCCGAACGTCGAAAATCCCCACGCCGAGAACGCGATCGAGGCCTACCCGACCGACCCCACCCTCGCCCCGGTCACCGACCCCTGGTTCCGCAGCTTCGACAATACCTACCCCGATTATTGGCGCTACCGCGAATGGCACCGCGAATTCACCCGCGACACCGCCACCCACACCCTGCCCACCCTCACCTTCCTGCGCTACATGCACGACCATATGGGCAATTTCGCCACCGCCGTCGCCGGCGTGAATTTCCCCGAGGCCCAGCAGGCCGATGACGACTACGCCGTCGGTCTCACCCTCCAGGCCATCGCCCATAGCCGCTACGCCGCCGATACGCTGGTGTTCATCGTCGAGGACGACGCCCAGGACGGCCCCGACCATGTCAACGCCCATCGCAGCACCGCCTATATCGTCGGTCCCTATGTCCGCCACCACGCGCTCGACCATGCGCGCTACACCCAGGTCAGCCTGATCCGCACCATCGAGGCCGTTCTCGGCCTTCCTCCCCTCAATCTGAACGATACCTACGCGACCCCGATGTGGACCGCCTTCGACCGCGCGCGTCCGTCCTGGCACTTCACCGCCCGCCCCTCCGCCTGGCTGAAAGCCACCAACTTGCTGCCGCCCGGCACGCGCTATGCCGACGATCTGCCGGTCCATCCCGCCCACCCCGCCGCCTGGTGGGCGCGGATGACACGCGGCTATGACTGGTCCCACGAAGACCGCGTGCCCGCCGCCGCCTTCAACCGCACGCTCTGGGCCGGCCTCATGCCCGGCCGGCCCTATCCAATGAGAGCCAGCCCATGATCGCGCCCCAAGCCCTCTCCGCCGCCACTTCCGGCTTTCTCGCGAGTTTCGTCGAGGGGGTCGAGGCGCTCACCATCGTCCTCGCCGCCGGCGCCGCCCGCGGCTATCGCGGCGCCCTTGCCGGCGCGGCGACCGGCCTGCTGGCCCTCGCCGGTCTGGTCTGGGCGGTCGGCCCGGCGCTTACCGTCATACCGCTCGCCCTCGCCCGCCTGGTCATCGGCGCGCTCCTGCTCGGCTTCGGCCTGCGCTGGCTGCGCAAGGCGGTGCTGCGCGCCGCCGGCCGCCTCAAACTGCGCGACGAAGCCGCCATCTATGCCGCCACCACCGCCCGTCTCGCCGGCCCCCACGCCAAATTCCTCGATCCTGCCGCCTTCCACGCCGCCCTGCACATGGTTCTGCTCGAGGGCATCGAGGTCGCTTTCATTCTCCTCGCCCTCACCGCCGCCCATCCGGCGCTGCGCCTCCCCGCCACATTCGGCGCGCTCGCCGCCCTTGCCGGCGTCATCCTGCTCGGCCTCGCCATCCACCGGCCGCTCGCCCGCGTGCCCGAAAATCTCATCAAACTCGCCGCCGGCACCCTGCTCAGCAGTTTCGGCGCCTTCCTGCTCGGAGAAGCGCTCCACCTCCCCTGGCCCGGCGGCGACGATTTCCTCCCCGTCCTCATCGCGCTCGCGGCACTCGCCGTGCTCGCGGCCATCGCGGTGACGAAACGCAAACCCACCGTCTCTTCTCAACAAAAAGACGCAAACCCACCCTAATTCACCAGATTAGTCACCGGCCAGGGGCGGGCCAGCGGCAGCGCCCGATACACCAGCCCGAATACCCCGCCCGCCAAGCTCAGCGCCGCCACGCCAAACACCCAATCCCCCGGCCCCCACCAGGCCGGTGCCAATGCCATCAGCATCACCGCCGGAAACAGAACCAGAAACAGCCCCGCCATCGCGAGCCTCGCCCATAAATGCCGCATGCGCAGCGACAGGGGCAGCCTCACCCCGGTCGCCGCCATCACCGGCAATACGTGGCCTATCCGGTGCAGCATGTCCGGTAAGGCTTCCCCGGTCACCGCCACCGTCAGCAGCCCGCCCACCGCCATCGCCGTCATCGGCATCAGCAACGCCGCCGCCACCAGCCCCGCCGCCTGCCGCGCCCGGGAAATCGGCAGGCTGCGCAGCGTCCGCGCCGAGCGGGTTAGAATGGGCAAGGAAATAAAATACAGCACCCACGCCATCACGATCGGCACCATCGCGCTCGCCGCGTTGTGCTGGCGCACCATCCCGGCCAGAAGAATCAGCAGCAAAAACCCATAGCCGAACCAGGGCAGCCAGGCACACGCCAGCAAATGCCCGGCATAGCCGCGCTGGCGTGGCACCAGCATCGCCCATCCGCCAGGCACGGTGCGCCGCACCATCGCCGCGGCGCGAAACCCCGCCGCCCGCCCGCGCCACGCCAAAGCCAGCCCCACCAGGCCACATAGCGCCATCAACCCCAACAGCCCGAACGCCGCGGCATGAGACACCCGGAAATCCACCAGAATTATCACCAGGGTCACCACGAAACCCGTCGCACCGAACACGATCTGCGAGCCAAATCGCGCGGCCCGCGCCCCGATCAGCGTCAGCGCCATCACCCCGCTCAACCCCGCGCCCACGGCAAAGTCCAACCCCACCAGGCCCAGACGCTGCCCGGTCAAAAGGCCACGCGCCAGCAACAACCCCACCAGCGCGCCACACCCCAGCGCAAAGGCCAGCACCGGCACACTCACCAGCGCCACCACCAAGGCTCCCGCCATCGCCGCCGTATCCACCGGCAGCCCGAGCAGACAGCGCGCCCGAGCCCGGCTGACCAGGAACAGGCATTGCAGAACAATGAGGTAGGAAAAGAGCGATGACGGAATCATCCGCGGCGGCGTCGCCATCGCCGCCCCGAGTGACGACAGGAAAATCGACGCTATCATCCCAACCGTCAGCAATCCCCAGAAAGACCCAAGCCAGATTTCCCGCAGCAGCGGCCATAACAGCCGTCTCACGCCACGGCCTCCGCACCCGTCACCGCCAGTAATATTTCCTCGAGCGTGAGCGGCACCGTGCCGTCCTGCCGCGAAAGCCAATCCCGCCCCGCCGCGTCCAGTTCGGCCCGGTCCACCAGCCAGGTTCCGGCCGCCGCCCCCGGCATCGCCGTAATTCCCGCACTTTCCGGCGCCATCGCCGAAAACACGCGCAAAAACCGCTCCGCCAGCGCCGCCATCGCCTCCACCAGCACAATCCGCCCCGCCGCCAGTATCGCCACCGTATCGGCGAACCGTTCCAACTCGGCCAGGTCATGGGTCGAAACCACCACCGTGCGCCGCGGGTCGCGCACCACCGCCAGGCACTCCCGGTTCAGCACGCGCCGTCCCGCCGCATCCAGCCCGAGCGTCGGCTCGTCCAGCAGCAGAATCTCCGCCTCGCGGGAAAATGCCATCACCAGTTGCAGCCGCGTCTTCTGCCCGGTCGAAAGTGTCGCGATTTTCGCGTGCCGGTCCAGCGCCAGATCCGCCAGCAGCCGCGTCTCGCGCGCCTTCTGCCAGTCCGGATAAAACCCGGCCACGAAGCGCAGCGCCTTGTCCACCGTGCCCCAGGCGTCCCAGGCGAAATCCGGCCCCACATAGGCCACGCGCCGCTTCACCGCCACTTCCTCGCGCAGCGGGTCGCACCCCAGCACCGCCATCCGCCCGCCATCCACCGGCCCGAACCCCATCATCGTATCCATCAGCGTCGTCTTGCCCGCGCCATTCGGCCCACACAGGCCAAAAATCCCCCCGCGCGGTATAGCGAGCGTAATCGGCCCCAGCCGAAACCCGCCAACCCGCCGCGTCACGTTCGCCAGGCTCATGGCCATGTCGGTCACGCCACCCTCCTTATTCGGCCGATAATTTCTGCTGCAGCAGCGCCACCACGTCGCCATCCGCCATTCCGGCTTCCCGCGCCGCCGCCAGCGCCGCGCTCAGCGCGCCATCCACCGCCACCCGTGCCGCTTCCCGCGCCGCCGCCAGCGCGCCCTCGGCCACGAACGTGCCAATACCCTGGTGCCGGTAAATCACCCCGTCCTGCTCCAGTTCCTCATAGGCGCGCTTCACCGTGATCAGGCTCACGAGCAAACCTTCCGCCAATTCCCGGAAACTCGGCAGCGCGCTGCCCGCCGCCAGCCGCCCCGCCGCCACCTCGCGCCGCAACGCGTCGGCGATCTGGCGATAGAACGGCAACCCGCGTGCCGCGCTCGGCGCCAGCGCCGTAAAGGGAAACCTTTCCGAACTCACGAATTACCGTATATACTGACTATACACACCTGTCCACACCGCCAAGTCGCACCATGCCCGCCCCGCAATAAAAAAGGGGCGAGGTTGCCCCCGCCCCAATTCCCGGTCCGAGGCGCGAATGCGCCTACTTCGTAAGCCCCGCCGCCGCCGCCACTTCCGCGGCGAAATCCGTCGCCTCGTCCTTCTCCACACCCTCGCCGAGCTGGAACCTGGCGAAACCGGTCAGCTTCGCGCCCGCCTTCTGCACCACCGCGCGCACCCGGCTCTCGCCGTCATGCACCCAGACCTGCTCCAGCAGCACCACTTCCTCGTAGTATTTGCGAATCCGCCCCTCGACCATTTTTTCGATGATGGCCTCCGGCTTGCCCGAGGCGCGCGCCTGCTCGCTCAGCACCGCGCGTTCGCGGTCCAGCGCGGCCGGGTCCACCGCGTCCACGTCCAGCGCGTCCGGTCGCGCCGCCGCCACGTGCATGCCCACCTGCCGGCCCAGCACTTCCAGCCCGTCCAGCTCGCTGTCGGCCTCGACCGCCACCAGCACGCCAATCTTGCCCAGCCCGGGCTTCAGCGCCGAATGCACATAGGTCGCCACCACGCCGCGGCCCACGCTCAGCACCCGCGCCCGGCGCAAATTCATATTCTCGCCAATCGTCGCGATCAGGTGGGTGATCTGCTCCGCCACCGTCCGCTCCGTGCCGGGAAATTGCGCGCTGCGGATCGTCTCCACATCCTCGCCCACCGTCAGCGCGATTTTCGCCACTTCCTCGACCAGAGACTGGAAGTGCTCGTTGCGCGCCACGAAGTCGGTTTCGGCGTTGATCTCCACCATCGCCGCCCGGCCCGGGGCCGAGGCCATGCCAACCAGCCCCTCCGCCGCGACCCGGCCCGATTTCTTGGCCGCCGCCGCCAGGCCCTTCTTGCGCAGCCAGTCCACCGCCGCCTCGATCTCGCCGCCGGTTTCCGCCAGCGCCCGCTTGCAATCCATCATGCCGGCGCCGGTCTTCTCGCGCAGGTCTTTTACCAGCGCCGCGGTAATTTCAGCCATGCCAGGCTCTCCTCGAAATCGCTCGTTCTATACCGCTCTCAGGCTTCGCTCGGCGCCGGCAGTGTCTCCGGCGGCAATTCCGCCGCCGCGCCATAATCCCGCCCCGAGGCGACGATCTCCGCGCTGATGCCGTCCAGCACCGCCCCCGCCACCAGGTCGCAATACAACATGATGGCGCGTATCGCATCGTCATTCCCCGGCACCGGGTACGTCACCCCGTCCGGGTCGGAATTGGAATCCAGCACCGCCACCACCGGAATGCCCAGCTTGCGCGCTTCCTCGACCGCCAGCTTTTCCTTGTTGGTATCGATGATGAACAGAATGTCCGGCAGCCCGCCCATTTCCTTGATGCCGCCCAGCGCGCGCTCCAGCTTGTCGCGGTCGCGGGTCAGGTCCAGCACTTCCTTCTTGGTCAGGCCCTGCGTGTCGCCATTGATGATGTCGTCCATCTGCCGCAGCCGCTTGATGCTGCCGGTGATGGTCTTCCAGTTGGTCAGCATGCCTCCCATC
>JAJXVA010000115.1 GCA_021782435.1 Pseudomonadota bacterium | reverse complement strand
CCGCAGCAACGAGGCGGCCAGTTCCGCGCCCCCTTCGGCAAGCACCCGTGTTATCCCGGCATCTCCGAGCCGGCGCAGCGCGTCGGCGAGATCGATGCCCAACGGTCCCGGTCGGCACGTTATCACCCGCGCCCCCGCCCCCGTGAAAGCGCGCCCCCGCTCCGGGTCCGCGTCCTCGCGCGCCAGCATCCATAGCGGCTCCCGCGCCGCGCTCACCACCAGGGCGCTGGTCAGTGCGGTGCGCAAATGGCTGTCGGCGACCACCCGCACCAGCGCCCGCGCCCGCGCCCCCGGCAGCCGGCAGGTCAGGCGCGGGTTATCCGCCGCCACCGTGCCCGCCCCCACGAGAATCGCGTCATGGGTCGCGCGCAGCCGGTGCGCCTCGCGCCGCGCCAACGTGCCGGTAATCCACTGACTCTGCCCGGTGCGGGTGGCTATCCTGCCGTCCAGGGTGCTTGCCAGCTTCAACGTCACCAGCGGCCGGCCCTGGCGCACCCGGCACAAAAATCCCGCATGGGCCATCGCCGCCTCGGTCGCCAGCAGGCCAACGCTCACCGCCATTCCGGCCGCGCGCAGCCGCGCCACCCCGCGCCCGGAAACTCTTGGGTCCGGGTCCAGCATCGTCACCACCACTCGGCCAATTCCGGCCGCGATCAGCGCCTCGGCGCAGGGCGGCGTGTGGCCGTGGTGGCTGCACGGTTCCAGCGTCACGTAAGCCGTCGCGCCCCGCGCCGCCTCGCCCGCCATGCCCAGGGCCTCGGTCTCGGCATGCGGCCGCCCGCCCGGCGCGGTGCGGCCTCGCCCCACGACGCGCGCGCCATGGGCGATCACGCACCCCACCGCCGGGTTTGGCCAGGTTTCGCCCAGGCCCCGCGCGCCCAAACTCAGCGCCGCCCGCATGTGCTGGTCATCGATCGCAGCTTCGGTCATCGGCGCCAGACTACAAGCTCCGGTGCGCCGCCATAACCCGCCGCACCGCGCCTCTGCCCACGAAAAGCCACACCCCGCACCGCGGGATCTGTCGACAATATCCGGAATTTTCGCTGCTCTTCAATCTCGTGACCCCTGATTTGTCGACAACTCGGGTTGACCCGTCCTGACCACTTGGTTAGCCCATAGCCCATGCCCGACGGCGATACCTTTCCCTCCGGCCCGCTCGCGGTGGTGGATCGCACCACCGCCGATCGGATTTTCGCCGATCTCAGCCATCTCATCCTCTCCGGCGACCTGCCGCCCGGCGCCAAGCTCAGTGAACCCGATCTCGCCGCCCGGTTCGGCACCAGCCGCGCCCCGTTGCGTGAGGCCCTGCGCCGTCTCGCCGAGCGCAAGCTGGTCACCCATATCGCCCACCAGGGTGCCCGGGTCATCCGCCTGACCCCCGCCCGCATCACTGAAATCTACCAGATCCGTGAAGCCCTCGAAGGCGTCGCCGCGCGCGAGGCGGCGTTGCGCATGTCCGATGCCGCCATCGCCGAACTCCGCGCCCTGCTCGACCTCCATGCCGGGCGGGTCTCCGCCAGCGATCGCTATTTCCAGGGCACCGAGGACGATGATTTTCACTTTCGCATCATTCACGCCTGCGGCAACGAAATGCTCACCGCCCTCCTGCTCGACGAATATTACCTGCTCATCCGTCTGCTGCGTCGGCAGATCCACCATCCTGCCGGGGTCGCCCAGCGCGCCCTGATCGAGCACCGGCGCATCCTCGATGCCATTGCCGACCGCGCGCCCGATCTCGCCGAAACCATGATGCGCCGGCATATCGCCGCGGCCTTCACCCGGCTGCGCGCCGGCCTCCCCGACACCTCGCCTACGCCCCGCCCGCGAAAGGAAGCCTCCGCATGATTCTGCACGATGTCCGCGTCCACCCCGAGGCCGATCGTCTGCCGCGCCAGGATCAGCTGGCCTGGAAACTCGCCGAAGTCGCGGCCGACCCTGTCGCGGTCGACCCCGACGTCGCGGACATGATCGTCAACCGCGTGATCGACAACGCTGCCGTCGCCATTGCCTCGGTCAACCGTCACCCGGTCGTCACCGCGCGCGACCAGGCGCTGAGCCATGCCCGCCCGGGCGGCGCCACCGTGTTCGGGCTCGGCCCCGAAACCCGGGTGCACGCCGAATGGGCGGCCTGGGCCAATGGCACGGCCGTTCGCGAACTCGATTACCACGACACGTTTCTCGCTGCTGAATATTCTCACCCGGGCGACAACATTCCGCCCATACTGGCGGTTGCCCAGGCGCGCGGCCTGACCGGCGCGGCCTTGCTGCGCGGCATCGCCACCGGCTACGAAATCCAGGTCGATCTGGTTCGCGCGATCAGCCTGCACAAACACAAGATTGACCATGTCGCTCATCTCGGGCCCTCGGCCGCCGCGGGCATCGGCACCCTGCTCGGCCTGCCCACCGAGACCATCTACCAGGCCATCCAGCAGGCGCTGCACGTCACCACCGCCACCCGGCAGTCCCGCAAGGGGGAAATCTCGTCCTGGAAGGCGTTCGCGCCCGCCCATGCCGGCAAGCTCGCGATCGAGGCGGTCGACCGTGCCATGCGCGGCGAAGGTGCCCCGAGCCCGATCTATGAAGGCGAGGACAGCGTCATCGCCTGGATGCTGGACGGTAAATCCGCCCATTACCGCGTGCCCCTGCCGGCCGCGGGTGAAAGCAAGCGCGCCATCCTCGATACCTACACCAAGGAACATTCGGCGGAATATCAAAGCCAGGCGCTGATCGATCTCAGCTTCGATCTCGGCCGCCGCATCACCGACTGGGATGCGGTCGCCGATATCCTGATCGAGACCTCGCACCACACCCATTACGTCATCGGCACCGGCGCCAATGATCCGCAGAAATTCGACCCGAACGCCTCGCGTGAAACGCTCGACCATTCCATCATGTATATCGTCGCCGTCGCGCTTCAGGACGGCGCCTGGCACCATGTCCACTCCTATGCGCCCGAGCGCGCCCGGCGCCCCGATACCGTGCGCCTCTGGCAGAAAATCCGCACCATCGAAACGCCGGACTGGACCGCCCGCTACCACGCCGAGGATCCGGCGGTGAAAGCCTTCGGCGGCCGTATCATCATCACCTTGAAGGACGGCACCGTCATTGCTGAGGAGCGCGCCGTCGCCAACGCCCATATTCTCGGTAAAACCCCATGGGGCCGCGCCGATTACATCCGCAAATTCCGTACCCTGACTGAGGCCATTCTCGACCCCGCGGAAGCCGACCGCTTCCTCGCCCTGGTTCAGCGTCTGCCGCAACTTCCGGCGGCAGACCTTCCCGCCCTCACCGTCGCACTGCCCCCGGGCGCGCTGACCCGCGGCCGCCCCGGTCTGTTCGATTGATCGTAAAAAGGACGCACGCCATGAACGAAGCCGGTCCCGTTCTGCCCAAACCCAAAAAATCCGTGGCCCTGTCCGGCATCGCAGCCGGCAACACCGCGCTCTGCACTGTTGGTCGCTCGGGCAATGACCTGCACTATCGCGGTTACGACATACTCGAATTCGCGACCACCAGCACCTTCGAGGAAATCGCCTACCTCCTGGTCCATGGCAGCCTGCCGAACCGTGCCACGCTCGAGGCCTACCGCAAGCACTTGATCGCGCTGCGCGGCATTCCCGCCATCGTGCGCGCCGTGCTGGAGCAAATCCCCGCCGCCACCCATCCCATGGATGTCATGCGCAGCGCGGTCTCCGCCCTCGGCTGCGCCCTGCCCGAACGTGAGGATCACAGCCCGGCCGGCGCCCGCTTCATCGCCGACCGGTTGCTCGCGAGCCTGGGTTCGATGCTGCTTTACTGGTATCATTTCTCGCATCATGGCCGCCGGATCGAGGTCGAAACCGACGACGATTCGATCGGCGGACATTTCCTGCACCTCTTGCACGGCAGAAAGCCTCCGCTGAGCTGGGTGCGTGCCATGCACACCTCGCTCATTCTTTACGCAGAGCATGAATTCAACGCCTCCACCTTCGCCGCTCGCGTCATCGCCGGCACCGGGTCGGACATGTATTCGGCAATGACCGGCGCCATCGGCGCGCTGCGCGGCCCCAAGCATGGTGGCGCCAACGAGGCGGCGCTCGATATCCAGTCCCGCTACGCCGATGTCGAGGAGGCCGAGTCCGATATCCGCCGCAGGGTCGAGGCGCGTGAGGTCATCATCGGCTTCGGCCACCCGGTCTATACCACCGGCGATCCGCGCAATGTCGTCATCAAGCAGGTGGCAAAATCCCTCGCTCAGGAATCCGGCCAGATGCTGCGCTACGATGTCGCTGCCCGGATCGAGAGCGTGATGTGGGAGATCAAACGCATGTTCCCCAATCTCGACTGGTTCTCGGCCGTCAGCTACGAACAGATGGGCGTGCCGGTTGCCATGTTCACCCCTGTTTTCGTCATCTCCCGCACCTCGGGCTGGGCCGCGCATGTCATGGAACAGCGGGTGGACAATAAAATCATCCGGCCCTCCGCCAATTATGTCGGTCCGGAAAACCTTACCTTCGTGCCGCTCGACCAACGCGGCTGAGGAAAAAACGATGCCGTATCTGGTTGGGGCCGATCAGCCGGAAATACCCGCCGGTCATCGCCTGCGCGCACTGTTGGCGCGCCCCGGCATTCTCACGTTGCCCGGCACTCACAACGGCATGGCGGCACTCCAGGCCCGCGCCGCCGGGTTCGAGGCCTGTTACTTGTCGGGCGCTGCCATGACCGCCTCCATGGGCCTGCCCGATCTCGGCATCATCACCGTCGATGAAGTTGCTTTCTTCATCCGGCAGGTCGCGCGCGCCAGCGGGCTGCCCGTGCTGGTCGATGGTGATACCGGCTACGGCGAGGCGCTCAATGTCATGCACATGGTCCGTACCTTCGAGGAAGCCGGTGCCGCCGCCGTGCATCTCGAAGACCAGATGCTGCCCAAGAAGTGTGGCCACCTGAACGATAAAAAGCTTGCCAATCCCCACGACATGGCCGCCAAAATTGCGGCCGCTGCCCGGGCTCGACGGCACCTTTATCTCGTCGCCCGCACCGATGCGGTCGCGACCGAAGGCATGGATGGCGCCGTCGCTCGCGCGAAACTCTATATCCAGGCCGGGGCCGACGCGATTTTTCCTGAAGCCCTGACCTCGGCCGATATGTTTCGGGAATTCGCCCAGCGCCTGCCTGGCGTGCCCCTGCTTGCCAACATGACCGAGTTCGGCCGTACACCCTACTTCACGGCGGCGGAGTTTCACGACTTCGGCTACAAACTGCTGATCTGGCCGGTCAGCTCACTGCGCATGGCCAACAAGGCGCAGGCCACGCTTTACGCCACGCTGCGCGAAACTGGCTCCGCCGAACGCCTGCTGGCGCAAATGCAGACGCGCGCCGAGCTTTACGCCACGATCGGCCTCGCCGATTACGAGGCGCTGGACGCGTCCATCGTCAGCACGGTTCTGCCCTCCTGAGCCAAGGCGAAAGCGCGTTTTTTCCGGCCGGTGGGGAAGACCAGGGCCAGCGGCTTGCTGCCGCTTGCTATGTGCTAAATACCGCGTCCCAGCCTGTTTGTTTGGTCAGCATCAGGTAAAAAGACCGGCAGCCCATGGAATGATGGATTTCGGCCATTCCAATCCAGTGCCGGAAAGCAACCGGTCTATCGGATCCGGTACAGCGGCCATTCAACTTCCATTGGCTTTATTATTTTAAGAACACGCTATCATATCCTGTTATTAATTAACTCAAACAAGTAACAAGTGAAATATGGGCTTCAAGCCGGAGTTGGGTGCTGGCGCCGCTCAGGCCTGACTGCCTTCCTTTCGCCCGGTTATGTCGCGGCTTCAAAGAAAGCTCTGCACGAGTCCGCCGCAGACCAGGCGCCAGCCATCCACCAGTACGAAGAAAATTATCTTGAAAGGCAGGCTCACGGCCGTTGGTGGCAGCATCATCATGCCGAGGCTCATCAATACCGAGGAGACCACGACATCGATGACCAGGAAGGGTAGGAACAGCAGAAAACCCATTTCGAAGGCGCGGCGCAGTTCGCCGACCATGAAGGCGGGCACCAGGGCGCGCCAGGGTGTGGCGTCGGGCTTGGGTGGTGCCGGCAGATGAGCCAGATTTAGAAAGAGTTGTAGATCCTTGCCATGAAGGTTCCGCAACATGAAGGCGTGGAAGGGTTCCATGGCGGCGTGCAGCCCGGCCAGGTCGGTCAATTTTCCTTGGACTAAGGGCAGAATTCCAGTTGCCCAGGCCTGGTCCAGCACGGGCTGCATGACGAACCATGTCAGGAACAGGGCAAGCCCGATCAGGACCGTGTTGGGCGGCACGGACTGGGCGCCTATGGCGCTACGCAGGAGCGATAGCACGATGATGATGCGGGTGAACGCTGTGACCATCACCAGCAGGCTGGGCAGCAGGGAAATGCCACCGACCAATACGGTGAGTTCCACGAGGCGCGATGTCGTGCCACTGCCTTGAGCGAGGTCACTCAGCATGGGCATGGCCGGCTGTGCGCAAGCCGTGTGCGGCAGCGCGATGAGCAACAGGAAAAGCCAGGGCGTCACTGCCCGTAAGCCCCGCTCCAGCGCCCGCACGAGGTCACGCATCGGGCAGCCAGCCGAGGAAAATATCGTTCGGTCCTCCGGTTTCGATCAGCAGGGACTTCCCGTCACAGGCGATCAGGTGCAACCGCCGCTTGGTGTCCAGCGCTATCGTTTCCGACAGGCGCAGGCGGCGAGCGGTGTCGGTTGGGCGACGCAGGCGCAGCCGCGCCAGTGCCTGCGCCGCCCAGATCAATCCCAGGACCAGCCCGAGTGCGCCTGCCCAGGTAACGGTGGCGATCAGGGCGGTGCCGGGCATTCAGCCCGCTCCTGGCGCGTTGTCTCGCAGCGCGGCTTCCAGCCCGGCCAATTCACTGCCCAGCGCATCCAGAGCGGGTATCGCCGCCCTGCCTTCCCCGTGCGGCAGGTCCAGCGCCTGGGCACACAGCACCCCAACCTGTTCCTGCAGGCCGGCGAGATCGATCGGGCGGCCCGATCGCACCAGGCCCGCCGCGACGCGCAGCGTGCCGGCAAGACCGGACAGACGGGTTTGCAATGATCCAAGGCGCGAGGGAGGGACGTTTTTGTCCATGACGGTCAGGTGCCGCCTAAACCCTTAACGCCGAGTTAGCGTCGTGCCGCTTTGAGGATTTGCTAACCATTACCCGGCAAAAACTGCCGCATGCACGGTGGTCCCCCAGCTTCGTCCTTCAGTTTCGGTCTCTCGGCCCGGCGGCTGGCCTGGCTTGACCGCCGCCAGACCCTGCTCGCCAATAATATCGCGAATGCCAACACGCCGGGCTACAAAGCCCGTGACCTCGTGCCGTTCGCGAATCTGCTGAACCAGGCACAATTTGCCGTATCCCCGCGGCGCACGCACGTGAACGACCTGCCGCCCCTCCCCGATACCCAGAATTTCGTGCAGCGTGCGACCGACGAAAGCGCGATCGATGGCAATGACGTGTCGCTGGATTCCCAGTTGGAAAGCGTCGCCGCCACCGAAAGCGCGCAGCAGGCGGCAACCGGTATCACCACGACCTTCGTCGCGCTGTATCGCACCGCGCTCGGCCGATAGAACGGAGAAACCGCCATGGACCTCACGGACGCCTT
>JAJXVA010000114.1 GCA_021782435.1 Pseudomonadota bacterium | reverse complement strand
CAGGCTGGACCGGGCGGGGCCATGCCGCTGCCGAACGGACTGGTACGGCCTGTCGCGGCGAGCCGGAAATGCACCATAGGCAAAACTGTTTAGCATCTTGACCATATTGTTGCCTAGGCTACATCTGGGGCGATGCTGAAAAGGATTCCATCCCCGACCTTGTCCGACCGTACCACGGCCGCCATTCGCATGGTTCTGGCCGGGCGCGGTGGCGGCGCGCGCGCGGCGTTGCTGTTCGCCGGGCCGGCCGTGATGGCTTCGATCGCTTATGTCGATCCGGGCAATATCGCCACCAATATCCAGGCTGGCGCACATTATGGCTACGCGCTGCTGTGGGTGGTGTTGCTGGCCAACGCAGCTGCCATGTTGCTTCAGGCGATGTCGGCCAAGCTTGGGTTGGTGACCAACCGGAACCTGGCCGAACTTTGCCGCGCCAGGTTTCCACGCCCGATCGTGTGGTTCATGTGGGTCGTCAGCGAAATTGCCGCTATGGCAACCGATCTCGCGGAATTCCTCGGTGGCGCTCTGGGCATTTCATTACTGCTGCACGTGCCGCTGCTGGCCGGCATGGCGGCGACGGGCGTGATAACCTACGCCATATTGGCGCTCGACCGCGCCGGCTACCGGCCGATCGAACTGGTGATTGGTGGGCTGATCGGCGTGATTGGCCTGTGCTACCTGGCGGAGCTGGCGATTGCGCCACCCGATTGGTGGGCGGTGACCTATCACAGCCTGGTGCCCAGCCTACCGGATGCCGGGGCGGTGATGCTGGCGGTGGGCATAATCGGCGCGACCGTGATGCCGCACGCGATTTACCTGCATTCCGGCCTGACGCAGTATCGCGCGCCCGCCCGCGATGAAGCTGAGCGGCGCCGGCTGATAGGGTTCTCCAACCGGGAAACGGTCGCGGCGCTATCTCTCGCCGGCGGTATCAATGCGGCAATGGTGATGATGGCGGCCGTCGTGTTCCACCACGGTCATGCCAGGATTGCCGAAATCGGCACCGCGTATCACACCCTGGTGCCGTTGCTCGGGGTTGGCGCGGCTTGGGTGTTTCTGGCGGCGCTGATCGCGTCTGGCATATCCAGTTCAGCGATTGGCACCCTGGCGGGGCAGATCGTGATGCAGGGCTTTGTCGGGTTCCGCATACCGGTCTGGCTGCGGCGCCTGGTGACCATGCTGCCGGCTTTTGTGGTGGTGGCGCTGGGCGCCAACGTGACCCGATGTCTGGTGCTGAGCCAGGTGGTACTCAGCCTCGTGCTGCCAGTGCCAATGATTGCGTTGCTGCTTCTCAGTCGTCGTCGGGATGTGATGGGCGAATTCACGGCCAGCTTGCCGGTTCAAGTGCTGGGGGCCGGGACGACGCTGGTCATTCTGGGGCTGAATGCGGTGCTGGTCGTTCAGACCCTGGGTATTTCCGTGATTGGCCTGCCTTCAGGTTAGCCACGCACTCCAGACTGGTTACGGTCTATGACCAAAGTGCCCGCTCGGGGGTATGGTGAGCCATGCCGCGTTCCTGACGCGGTTTCGTAACTTGACGGATGCAACCGCGACGGTCACGGGACCCGACCACGCCGACCCGCCGGAAATCGCCCATGCCAGACAGCCAGCACATTGTCGCCGCCCTGTTGCTTGCTTGTGGCCTTGGCCCGGCCCTGGCGCCGCCGGCACATGCGCAGGCCGCTGACCCTTATGCCAGCCAGGCGCTGGGCAGCCTGGGTGGCCTGCGGCCATGGTTGGCCACGCTTGGCGCCTCGCTCAGCGTGAACGAAACTGCCGATTTGCTGGGCAACCCTTCTGGCGGGTTTCGTCAGGCGGTTGATTTCCAGGGATTGGCGGTAGCCACGCTGACACTCGATACGGGTAAATTCCTGGGCTGGCCGGGCGGATTGTTCAACGTCAGTGCCGAACAGATTCATGGCCGCAACCTGGACAGTGATGCGTTGGGCGATCTGCACAGCAATACCAGCACGCTGAGTGTGCGCGGCACCCGCCTGTGGGAACTATGGTACCAGCAGAGCCTGGGCCCCGATTTCAATGTTCGGGCCGGCCTGCAAAGCATCGACCAGGAGTATATGATCAGCCCGACCAGTGCCAGCTTCGTCAACGCGAATTTCGGTTGGCCGCTATTGCCATCCCAGGACCTGCCGAATGGGGGTCCGATATATCCGCTTTCGGCCCTGGGGCTGAGGCTGGAAGCGACGCCGCGCCCCTGGCTGAAGCTGTTGGCCGGGGTTTATAATGGCAGCCCGGTGGCCGCCGGCTGCAACCAGGCGCCGCCGCTTTGCGATCCGTCGGGCACCCAGTTTCCGCTCAATGGCGGCCAGTTGGCCATCACCGAACTACAACTGGCGCCGCCGGGCTGGAATTTGCCGGGCCACTTCAAGCTCGGTGGTTGGTACGATTCCGAACGATTTTCGGTCAATGCCTTCGCCGCGCCGCCCGCCGCCATATCGCCCGCACCTACCTATCCCGGGGATTGGAGCGTCTATGCGGTGGCTGACCAGATGGTGTGGAAAGGCAAGGCAGGCCGGAATTTGATCCTGTTCAGCCGCGCGTTCATGGCCCCGTCGGACCGGAACCCGATTGCGCTCGAGCTTGCCGGTGGCGCCTTGCTGAAGGCGCCCCTCGCCGATCGCCCAAACGATAGCGCGGGGCTGGCGGTCGATTATGGTGGTATCGGCGACGCGGTGCGCCGGATCGACCTGGAGGCCGAACAGGCGGGACTTGGCCATTTCGCGCGCACCGAGGAAACGGTGGTTGAAGCCAGCTACCAGGCGGCCATAACCCGCTGGCTGCAGCTACAGCCCGACATACAATACATATGGAACCCGGGTGGCGGCGTCGCCAACCCGTTGATGCCGACGCGTCGCCTTGCCAACGAGACGGTGCTGATATTGCGGGCCAGCGTGGGGTTTTGAGCAAAGCTAGCCCGGCTCGGGGCTTTGCCGAAATTGGTCCTTACGCCGCCACGAGCGCGAGTTCTGAGGTAAGGCACGCTTGGATTCCGGTATCGGGCACGACCAGAAGCGGTCGCGCGGTGGCCAGGAAACCGGACATTGTTCGCGTAATTTGCGTTCAGATGTGGGCCTTACGCTTTGCACACTCCCGCCTCCTCCCTATCCGCCCGCCCGTCCTGGCGCGACATCTGAAACGGGCCCGAGAAGCGACTTGCCTGGCGGCAACCGCACTGCTACATGCGCCCGCCTTGGTCGAGTGGGCGCGTAGCTCAGCGGTAGAGCATCGCCTTGACATGGCGGGGGTCACAGGTTCAATCCCTGTCGCGCCCACCACTCGCATAGATGGCGACTTATGTATGATATTTCTGCATGGGTCAGCCCGTCCGGGCTGCACGCCGCGTTGGTTTGTCGCATAAGGCGCCCATGCGCATGACCTATAGTGATTATCTGTCCCTGGACCGGCTGCTCAACGCGCAGCAACCGCTGTCGGAACAACACGACGAACTGCTGTTCATCATAATTCATCAGGCCAGTGAATTATGGATGAAGCTGTGCCTGCACGAACTGGTCGGTGCCAAGGCCAGGGTTGCAGCCGATGATCTCGGCCCGGCGCTGAAAATGCTGGCCCGGGTCGGGCGGATCCAGACCCAGATGACCCAGGCCTGGGAAATATTGGCAACCATGACACCGGCCGATTACCATCAGTTCCGGGCGGCCCTTGGTCGCAGTTCGGGGTTCCAGTCCGTGCAGTACCGGCAGATCGAATTTCTGCTCGGCGCGAAAAGCGCGGCCGCGGTCGGGATTCACCGCGAGGATGAGGCCGCGCAGGCGGTCCTGCATGCCGCGCTGGCCGAGCCGAGCTTATATGATGAAACCTTGCGTCTGATGGCCCGTCGCGGCCTGCCCTTGCCCGAGAACCGGCTGACACGGGATTGGCGTGAACCTTATGTGGCATCTCCTGAGGTTGAACAGGCCTGGCTGATCGTCTACCGGGATAATGAAACCTGGTGGGATTTATATGATCTCGGCGAAAAACTGGTCGATGTCGAATACCGGTTGCAGCAATGGCGATTTGCGCATTTGAAAACGGTCGAACGCGTGATCGGGTTCAAAACCGGCACGGGCGGCTCATCGGGCGCGCCTTACCTGGCACGCGTGCTGCAAAGCGGTTTTTTCCCTGAACTCCTCAGCTTGCGGACCAGCCTATGACCCGGGAGGATTGCGCGGCGCTGGATGCGGCCGACCCTCTGGCGCACTGCCGCGCGCATTTCCTGCTGCCGGATGGTGTGATTTATCTTGATGGAAATTCACTGGGCCCTCTGCCGCGTGAGGTGCCCGGCCGGCTGGATGAAATCGTGCGGACCCAATGGGGGCGAGACCTCATAAGCAGTTGGAACACGCATGACTGGATCGGCGCGCCGCTTCGCGTCGGCGGAAAAATCGCGCGTCTGGTCGGTGCCGCGGTGAACGAGGTACTGGCTGCGGATACAGTATCGATCAATATTTTCAAATTGATCTGCGCAGCGCTTGCAATGCGCCCAGGGCGTCGCGTCATAGTCTCTGAATCCGGGAATTTTCCGACTGATCTCTATATGATGCAGGGGCTGCGGGGCCTGATTCCGGATATCGAGCTACGCATCGTGGCTCGCGACGAGGTGACGGCGGCGCTGGACGATACAGTGGCACTGCTGCTGCTTTCACACGTTCATTACAAAACCTCTGAACGTTGGAACATGACGGAGCTCACCCATGCCGCCCATGCGGTGGGCGCCTTGACGCTATGGGACTTGAGCCACAGTACCGGCGCTGTGCGCCTCGCGCTGAATGCAGCCGGCGCCGATTTCGCCGTCGGCTGTGGCTATAAATTCCTCAATGGTGGTCCGGGCGCGCCAGGCTTCCTGTTCGTTGCCGCGCGACATCAGGGGGAGGTTCAGAATCCACTCTCCGGCTGGCTGGGCCATGCCGCGCCCTTCGACTTCAAGGATGAGTATCAGCCCGCCCCGGGGTTGCGCCGGATGATGTGCAGTTCGCCCTCGATAATTGCGTTGGGTACACTGGAAGCCGCCTTGCAGGCTTGGCAGGATATCGATCCTACCGCGATCGAACACAAATCGGGGCGGTTGGGAGATGTGTTCATTGCCACTGTTGAGGAAGCCTGCGCCGGCTACGGACTGACCCTGGCCGTTCCGCGGGAGGCTTCGCGGCGTGGTGCCCACGTCGCTTTCGCCCACCAGGACGGTTATCGTATCATGCAGGCGCTGATCTCGCGCGGCGTGATCGGGGATTTCCGCGCGCCCGACCTGCTGCGCTTCGGGCTGGCGCCGCTCACCACGCGCTTTGTCGACGCGTTCGATGCCGCATGGGTTCTGGCATATATTCTCGGGAACAGAACATATGATCAGCCGCAGTTCGCGGTGCGTGCGCTGGTGACCTAGCTGGGAAGTCGACGGACTTGCCCGGCGGAACGGTAACTGCCCGACCTCGGGACGCATCATTTGCATTTGGCGTTCGTTGACCGGAGGATTGGTGGCGCTTTCGCTACACCGCAGACGGATGGGCATCGCGGCCGGGGCGGTGCCGGAGTTGGCTGCCTTCGGGTGATCCTATTGAAACCCCGCTCTCTGTATTTCCTGGTGCTCCGAGGGAGTCGTGGCCGAGTGAAATCATGCGAACGCAAGACGCGGCTCGTCGGGTGATCACGGGGTCGCTGCCATTCTCGCACGGATCGGTTCAGAGGAGAGCTGCTTTCTTCTCGCTTCCTGATCTGTGTAAATTTAGTCGGCGTGCTGCCGGGTCCGGCCGGATGGCGGGGCCCTCGAAATGCGTGACGCCGCGCGCCAGACCCCATGTGACCTGGGTGATGTCGGTGATGCCGCAGAGCACCAGCTGCGGTGCAAGATCGGGGGAGATCTGTAGATCGGGCGGCGGGTCGAGCAGATAGAGGATGTCGGCGCCGATCGCGCTGGGGGGGAAAGCGGCGAGGCTGTCGCCGGGCAGATCGTGCAGCCCGATGTTATATTCCCTTGCTTTCAGAAAATCCCGCACAAAGGTGAAGGTTATCGGATCGGCGATGATGGCGTCAGGCAAAAGATCGATCGTCACCCGGCCACGCAGCGCCGGCGGCAGCGCGGCATCAAAGCGCAGAAATTCAGGCTCCAGCACGCTGGCCAGATTCAAGGCCAGCGAGAACGGGCTGCGGTTGCGCAATTCATAGGGTTGGGAAATAGCGGCCAGCAGGCGCCGGTCGACGCTGTTCGTCAGGCGCCGGAACAGCCAGGGGTCGGCATGGATATCGGCCTTCGGCGCGAGGCTTGTTGCCAGATCCATCACGTTCACACCCTGGCGGTCCCAGGCCAAACGGCCGGCCGTCGCCGAGGTCAGCTGGCAAACCGGCCGGCGGCGCATCAGCACCGTGACATCGGCTTGGGCCAATACGGCTTCGAGCCGGGTGAGTTCCGCCGCCGTCAGCGCCGGGCGCCGCGCCCGCGGCTCCACTTGAGCCTCCGGCACGCTGGCGGCGATGACCTTGGCAAGCCGGGCGACATCGCGCGGCAGGGCGAGTAATTCGTGCGGCGCATTGGGGAGGTCGGCGAACAGCGCGTCCAGCCCGGCCAGCACGGCGCGGGTTTCCATCAGAGCCGGTCCCCGCCACGTGATGACGAGGCTGTGGTCGGGCAATTCGTGGCGGGCCCAGCGGTCACAATCCCGCAGCGGGTCCAACGCCGCCTCGATCAAGCGCAAATGTTGGGGACGGCGCAGCTCGGCCGGGATATCCGGCACACGCACCAGCAGCGCATCGCGGGTTACGCCGGGGTTGTTGCAGCCTTCCAGGACCGACAGCAACCCGGCGAGGTCGGGGGGCGCGGCTTCGTGCGTGACATCAACGGCCGGGATCGGTCTCATATCCAGGCTTGGGCCGGGGCGGGCAAGGCCGCGTCTCTGAGGGGTGGGTTGTGGCACTCAGCCCTGGCTGCCGGGTCCAGCGTCGCGGCGCGGAACTGGCATTGCGCCAGGCTGCACCGGCTGGCGTGCGGACAGGTTTTCAGTCTGGCGGCCGCCATCAGCGCCGCTGTCTGCCGCCCCTCGAACACGGTGATGCCGCGTTTCAACCCCCAGGCCAACGCAGCCTCGGTCTCGGCGCGGGTCAGGATCAGGCGGGACGGACTGAGCGCGTGTAGCGCCAGATCGGTCCTGGCGCGGGCGGGGCCGGCCTGGCGGGGAAGGGTGGCGGACCAGGTGACGCGGATGGCCGCCGCCTGCTGCGCCACCGGCAGCGCCGCCGGATTGGCCAAGGCTAGAGATTCGACCGGAATGCCGCCGAGGACCAGGTCGAGCCCGCCGGCGCGCAGGCGCGCGAGCGCTGCCTGCGCGAGCATGGGCGCCGCGAGCAGCTCCGCCAACGCCAGTTCCACCGATACGGACCGTGCCTGTGCGCGCCAGCTGGCCATTGCTTCCGCGGATAAAGTGGCCGCGGTTTGCAGTGCCAGGCGTAGATGCAGCGCCGCACCCGAGGGCGGCAGAAACCCGGCCTCGTTCGGTGCCGCCCGGCTCAACCAGCGCCGGTCCAGCCTTGCGGATAAGTGCCGCAATACCATGGCGTCCGGTTGGGTCACGCCAAAGGCTGTCATGCGTTCCTGTACGGCGGCGTCGTGCAGCCCCACCGAAAGCGCCACCGGCCGAAACGTCACCGCTTCACCCTGCCTGATCAGCCGCAAG
>JAJXVA010000113.1 GCA_021782435.1 Pseudomonadota bacterium | reverse complement strand
GCAGGAACAGGTCACTCATACGGGGCACCTCCGCCACCTCAGAATCACCCATCACCGCGTCGGCGCAAGGATTTTAATGGGTCCTGAGCCTAATCAAAATGAAGGCTACAATATTGATCTCGCGGCTTAAAACGTGGCGATCCATCTTTGACCGCCAATCCGGTAGAAAACGTTGACCCGGTATCCACCAAACCGGCAAACGCTCACAACCGAGAACCAACGGCCAACAGGCTTTGTGATTGACCCATTGAAAGCATGGTGGGCGCGACAGGGATTGAACCTGTGACCCCCGCCGTGTGAAGGCGATGCTCTACCTCTGAGCTACGCGCCCATGCCTGGGGCGCCGTTCAATAGGTCGAAACGCCGGCCGCCGCAAGCCGAGGTTGACTAGGCAAAACGGGTAACGGCCGCGTAGGGTAGGTTCAGATGCCGGTGCTCGGGAACACGGTCGTATTCCGTGGCTGCCCTCGCAACTGTAGGCGGTGATTGGTCTGACCTGGAAGCCATTATCGACCCAACGCGGGCGATGAGAAGGCGGGCTGGGCCGCGGCGCGAGCTGCACACCGCAAGCCAGGAGACCGGCCGGCATCGAGACTTCACGCGTGCGGCGGGCGAGGTGTACTGCCGCTTACGGGGGATGGACCCGGAGGCGTTCGGTCGGTTGCGATAACCCGGGATGCGGACCATGCCGCGCCTTGCCGGAGTACGACCATGCGCAAATTGGCGCTTTCTACCATGATCACTTGTGTGATTGGCGCGGCGGCGCAAGCCCAGAGCCTAACGCCCGATAGTCAAACTGTGACCGTGACCGCAACCCGGGTGCAGACCCCGGTTGATGATGTGGCGGCAGGGGTCACCGTGCTGGACGCCGCAACGATGCAACAGCAAGGTGACCTCACATTGGCCGATGCCCTGACCAACCTGCCCGGTATGGACATGGTGCAAAGTGGCGGTCCTGGCTCGGACGCAAGTCTTTTCATTCGTGGCGCCGACAGCGACCAAGTGCAGGTACTAATGGATGGTGTGCCGGTGAACGACCCCTCCGGACCAGGAGGGGCCTATAATTTCGGTGTCGGAACGTTATCGGACATCTCGCAAATTGAAATTGTGCGCGGTCCGATGTCAGCGGTGTATGGCTCTGGCGCAATCGGCGGGGTTGTAAATATCCAGACCAACCACGGTGCGGGCCCATTTGGCGTGACTGCGATGGTAGCGGGCGGCTATCCGGCCGCACTGGTCGGGCAATTTGGGTTGCACGGCACCAGTGGAGCGTTCGATTACGATTTGTCCGCTGAAACCCAATCGGATCAGGGCTATGACGACACACCGCAGCGGGAAAGCGTATACACTGGCGACCCGAACGGGTTTCGAACCGGCGTACTGACACTCGATCTCGGCTATACGCCCGTCACCGGAACCCGCTTCTTCATCGATGCCCGCGGCCGCGAAAGTGTGAATTCCTATGACGAGCAAGGCGCGCCAGCGTTCGATGCCAACAACAATACCGGCCGCGACAACGATACGTTCGTGCGTGCGGGTGTCACCAGCAGCCTGCTCAATGAGCGGTGGCAAACCAGCCTCGTCGTTGGCTATGACCAAGCCTATCGCCATTACGTAACACTGTTGTTGCCCAACGACCCCAACCAGCAGCAGGACAACAGCCGCTACACCGGCACCCGGCTGGACGGACAATTCAACAACGCGTTGCGCCTGCCGGATTTCGGCCCGGTGACCAATGCAACTCTGACCGCCGGCTATGAGCATAGCACCGACGCCGCGCAGGAGCGGCTGGATTCCGCCTATTTTGGCTTTCCTTATATCGCGCGGGTGAGCGCCACCGACAATCGAGATTCCGGCTATGCCGGCGTTCAGGGCACAGTATTTTCCCGCGCCGTTGTAAGCGGAAATCTGCGCGAGGAGGTTGTCAGCGGCGTCGGTAATGCCTTCACTTGGCGCGGCGGCATCAGCTACGCCATCCCGGCCATCGCAACACACCTGAAGGCAAGCTTCGGCACAGCCTTCTTAGCGCCTTCACTATATGACCGATATGGTCTGGATAATGCCGGTTATATAGGTAACCCACATTTATT
This sequence comes from Pseudomonadota bacterium, assembly GCA_021782435.1. Taxonomy (GTDB): domain Bacteria; phylum Pseudomonadota; class Alphaproteobacteria; order Acetobacterales; family Acetobacteraceae; genus JAJXVA01. The sequence goes on along the minus strand of JAJXVA010000113.1, from coordinate 5,629 downwards.
GCCCGAACGCAGCCGCAGTGCGGAAATCGGGTTTGTCACACAAGCCGGAAAATTCGCCAGTTTCAGCGCCACCTGGTTCCATACCAACGCCCACAATCTAATCGAAACCGTATTCGTACCAGTCTACACCTCGGTTAATGTCAACGCTGCACGCATGCAAGGAGTGGAAACTGCCCTGACCCTGCATCCGGCGCCTTGGCTGAATGCCACGCTGAATTATACGTATACCGACGCACGAAACACCGGAACCGAGCAATTACTGCTGCGTCGTCCTTACGACACAGCAGGCGTCACGCTTTATGCGCGGCCGCTGGCTCAGCTGACCGTAGTGCCTAGCGTGCAATATATCGGTAGTGACCTTGATGAGATCGTGAATAATCAGGGCTACTCCGTCGGAGTTGGGCGAAATCCTGGTGGCGTGATATTCGATTTGAACGTTACCTATCAAATGACATCAAGCTGGCAGACATTCATTTATGGCAAAAACCTGAACAACGCACAATACGAACCTGCCAGTGGCTACGCCCTGCCCGGGCCAAGTTTCCTAGCCGGCGTAAGGTTCAGTGATTAGAGCGGTCTGCCTATGACTGGAATTAATCTGCTGCTGGCTTCGTGAACCCGTGCTTCTGCTCGCGGCGACGCTTAGCTCGAGCGCCATTGGGCTGAGAAAGCCGATGATCGAATAGCGTCGCCGCGCCGCTTTAGAAGCGTTTGATTGATCGAAAACATCTGTTCGGGCCCAATTGCATATGCGACAGACTTTGCAGGCGCCCCATTCTGATTCCAGTGAAGAGAAGATTTCTCCATGGCTGCCGTACCCTTGATCTTGCCTAACCGGCTCATGCTGCACGGAGAACCGTGATCGGTCACCAGCTTCTGAAACGGTTCGTTGATGTACCCACTATCCTGGTCGGAACAGTACAACATCACATTTGGTCTGCCGCGCCGCAGGCATCACTACATCAGTAACCAGGTAGGCGGCCATCACTGCTGGCATCGCCCAGCCTATGACACAGCATTAAAGCGAGGCGTTCACGGCAGCCATCCAGAGCCATCTTTCGGCTGCCCAGATGCTAGGTAAGTCATTCTCACATTGCTGGTTTGGCGAGCTGGCCTCGAATTTACAGTCCAGCAGGTTGGCGGCGATACCTGTATTGGATCGTTCACCCTGGTACGCCGGGAGCCTTGGCCTGCGCTGCGTGCCCGTCAAGGCCACTCGTGCATCAACCGTTCAACGCGATGCGGACCGACGGCACCCACAGCCGAAACGCTCTGATGGACGAGGCCATTAGCCTCAAATTCAAGATTGGAACCATCCGCGCTCAGACCAACCGAATGGGTTTGAGGCACACATGATCCATATCGTAATCGGTTTCGTGATCTACGGGGATACTCTCATGACTTGCCAAATAAGTTTCTTACCGGTGTCGGCCTACTTTGGCAGCACCGCTTGGTGCCGGTTCTGTCGGTCGTGCAGAGGGGCTCCCGTGATCATCGCGCCCGCAGGAATCATCGCACAGCGCGGGGGCAAATGATATCGATCGCGAACATACCATTAACATCATGCATTTCGAGGTGGAATTCGTGCAGACGCAGAATGGCAGCAACCAGGCTCAAACCGAGCCCGGTGCCGGCGCTGTTGCGAGCGGGATCGGCCCGGTAGAAACGGCGCAGCACCGCTTCGCGCTCCGCCGCGAGGATGCCGGGACCGGTATCGGCAACGCGGATGATACATGCGGTCCCACCTTCGACATCGGCAGAAAGGCTGATGCGCCCGCCATCCGGGGTGAATTTCACTGCGTTATCCAGCAGGTTGGCCACCGCCTCGAATAGAAGATCTCGGTCACCGATGACATGAACCTGCGCCATATTGGGCATTTCGATTATCTGGCCACGTAGTTCTGCGACCGGCTGATACAGGTCCTGTGCCTCCTTGAGCAGAGCGATCAAGTTAACATCGCCAAAATTCGTCCGGCGCTGGCTGGTTTCGATCTGGCGGATACGAAGCAGCGCAGTGATCGTGGCGAATGTCTGATCGAGATCAGCTATCGCGCGATCGACGACCTGGCCCAGGTCTTCGCGTGTTTCTGCACGCAGACGCCCACCTTCCAGACGGGACCGCGCGCGCGCCAGAGGAGTACGCAAATCGTGCGCGATATCATCTCCAACTCCCTGAACTTCATGGAGCAATTGTTCAATCCTATCGAGCATCCGGTTGACACTGGCCGCGAGCCTATCGACCGCATCGCGTGTACGGTGCACCGGCAGTCGCGCACTAATGGCGCCGGCCATGATGCGTTCGATCGTCTGGTTCAGGGTTGCAATTCGCGCCAGCATGCGGAGGCTAGCCAAAGTTCCCGCCAACAACGCCAGTGCAATACCGGGGGCAAGACCAATCACAAAGCCGCGAGTCAGCAACGCCCGTAGCTTTGCCAAATTCGCCTCCGATCGACCGACAATCAGTAATCGCCCATCCGGCATGCGACTGGCTAGCGCACGCGCAGTTTCCCGCACCGGACCATGCGCGGTCGGACGCAGCACCAGCACACGGTGAACGTTGCCGTCAAGCTTGAGGCCTGAGGGATATGCGCTGATATCGCCACCTTCGACCTTCCCGTTGCGGCTGAATATGGCGGCGAATGTCAGGCGATGCAGATCGTTGGCGAAACGAGTCTCGACATCATGCAACTGCTGCTCCGGCGCCTCCTGCAGCAGGGCCTTACTTTCGTGGTCTAGGAACGCATCGATGCGTGCGCGCTCATAGCCTGCGGTCTGCCAGAACAGGAAGCCATATAGAAGAAGCATGGCCACCGCAAAAAACAGCGACCCAACGACGGTTGCCCGGAAAGTACCGGTGCGGAAGGCTTCATTCAATTTCACGGAACAGGAAACCAGTGCCACGAATACTTTCGATCAGGGTCGGCTCTCCGGGTAGGTCAATCTTACGACGCAGCTTGCCGATATGCACATCGACCAGGTTGGTCTGTGGAACGAAACGATAATGCCACACATCTTCGAGCAGCATAGCACGGGTGATCACCTGGTTCGGGCGGCGCATAAGGTACTGCAGCAACCTGAATTCTCGTGGTAGCAATTCTATCCGACGTCCGGCACGCTCGGCCTCGCGCTCGATCAGGTCTAGCGTCAACTGGCCAACGCGTAGTTGAGTATCCCTCGTCTCAAGTGGGCGGCGCAGCAACGCCTCCACTCGAGCCGCGAGTTCGGATAGATCGAACGGCTTGGTCAGGTAATCATCGCCACCGGCCTTGAGGCCACGGACCCGCTCATCAACCGCAGTCAGGGCGCTGAGTACCAGAACTGGCACCTTTATGTTTTCCTCACGCAGGCGTTCAATCACGGTCAGCCCGTCGAGACCCGGCAGCATTCGATCGACGATCAGCAGGTCAAATTGGCCGTCGCTAGCGGCAACGAGGGCGGTATCCCCGGCTGCCGCATGGCTAACGTCATATCCGCGCTGGGACAGATCGGCAATAATTTCGGCGGCGATCTCGGCATCGTCCTCGATCAGCAGCAGCCGACTTCGAGAAGCTTGGGTTGGCAGAGGCGCGAGCCGAGCCTGTTCCGTGGTCAACAAAGCGCAATCCTCCTGATTCACGGCGGTCCCGGCTTTGGAATGGTGAGGCCGGGTGAGGCCTGCATAACAGGTTATAGTGATCTCTAGCGTAGATCGCCGTGGCCTAGATGCCACAACTAAATAAGGGTTTAGGCAGTCGGATATGAGATGGAGCAGAACGGATTGCCTTTACGTTATATCCAGTAGGATATAACGTAGCCGAACGATAAGGAACCGTTATGCCCCGCAGCCTATTCTTACCGGCTCTGATCGCCCTGGGCGTGGCGGCCTGCCCGCCCCTGGCTCGGGCGCAGGATAGCGCCGGCCCCGCCACCGAAGCGCTTCCTGCCCTGCCAGCCGAAGCGGACACGGCACCGGGCAATACGCTTACTCAGGCACCAGAAACCAATTCAGGACTGGCCACCTTCTTTTCCCATTGGTTCGACCGCGTGAACCAGGCCCAGGCGTCCCAACCGAGCTGGATGACACCTCTGGTCACCATTACACCGCGCCTCGAGGAAGAGGTGCGCTACGACCAGTATTGGGAGAAACTACCAAATGGCAGCACGGTGGATAATTTCGATACCGGCAAGGGACTGGAGCTGATTCCAACGACAACAAACGAAATCATCGTCGCACCGCCAGTATATCTGTTAAAAACCGCAAAGGGCAGAACTGTTTCAGGCTGGGGCGATGGCCCGACCGTGCTGTTAAAGCAGCGCCTGTTCAGCCAGAATGCCGCACATGGCGATCGTATCGTCACCGCCTTTCTTGCCGTTTCCGGGTCAGCGGGGGGGCGCCATTTCACCGATCACACGACGGTGATCACGCCAACTCTGGCCGCGGGCCAGGGGTTTGGCGCTCTGGACGTGCAGGCAACTACTGGAGTCGCCATTCCTATGGCAAATTTGCCCGGACTGGGCGCGCAGTGGCAGAACAACGTGGCGTTCCAGGCCCATGTGCTGCAATATTTCTGGCCGGAATGTGAGGTTAACGATACGGTATGGCTGAACGGATCACAGCGTGGCGGCAAAAATCAGATCTTCCTGACCCCGGGCATCATCTTTGGCCGGTTCCCCATTGCAGGTCGACTGAAGGCGATCCTAGGCGTCGGCTATCAGTTCGCAATTTCACCAAAGACTCAGTTCTCACCAGAGATAGTGCCGCTTTACAACCACAACTGGATACTAACTGCGCGCATGGCGTTCTGACGGGCGGAGTGGCATGCTGTGGTTAGCGTCCGGCACCCGGAGCGGGCGGGCTTGCACCTACGCATAGTATTGCGCGGCGGTGGAGTGCTGGGACCGGGGCGAGCGGAAATACTGGAAGGCATTGCACGCCACGGCAGTATTGCCGCAGCAGGTCGCGATATGGGCATGAGTTACCGGCGCGCATGGACGCTCGTGGCTGATATCGCTAGGTGTTTCGGCGCTTCGGTGGTCACCACGGCACCAGGCGGCCCTCGGGGCGGCGGCGCCAAACTGACACCGCTCGGCACGCAGGTGGTGGCGCTCTACCGCGAGGTTGAGGCCAAAGCCTCTGCCGCCGCCGTGGTCGAGATTGCAGCGCTCGAGCAGATCGCCACGGAGCATCGTCAGGCTAAATCGCACTGCAAATAGGTTAAACCGAATGGGGCTCACCAACACGGCTTAGTTGGGATCCAGCTTGTGATCCATATTCGGCGACAAGTCTCTATTTTTAGGCTCGCTCTCAGGATTAACACGAGGGGAGATCGATGGTCAGGCTCGTGGCGACAAGAGCCATCGTTCTGCCGCGCGTCGGTTTGGTGTGAGTGAAGCCACCAGGGTGAAATAGTTGCCGCGGGCTGACCGTGTCGAGGACATGCGTTGTGCTAGGTTCTGTGGACATTTATCGTAGCCAGAGCATGACCGCGGCAATGGTGATGGCGGCGCTGTAGTTCCGGGCGGTCTTCTCGTAGCGCGTCGCCACGCGACGAAACTGCTTCAGCTTTGAGAAGCAGCATTCGATCAGGTGGCGCTGCGCATACAGATGCTTGTCCAGCGGGTGCTTTCGCGTTCGGGATGGGTTGTCGGG
>JAJXVA010000112.1 GCA_021782435.1 Pseudomonadota bacterium | reverse complement strand
GCCAGCCAGATTCTCGGTCGCGCGAATCTTCAACACAAAGGCTTGGTCGACAACGATCGACTTGGTGTAGCCTCCATAGGTGACGCCGCCGATGTGCTTATCCGGCCCGTTATAGGTGCCCACGAAGCCGTTTTCGCAGTATTGCTCCAACCCTTCGGCACAAGCCGCACACGTCCGGCAGGAATCCACCAGGCAGCCAACCCCGGCCAGGTCGCCGGACTTGAAGCCCCGCACTTCGCTCCCGGTTTCCACTACACGGCCAACGATTTCGTGACCGGGAATGCACGGATAGACCGTACCTCCCCATTCGTTACGCGCCGTATGAAGGTCGGAATGGCAGACCCCACAGTAAAGAATATCTATGCGGATATCGGTCGGACCGGGGTCCCGGCGTTGAAGGGTCGTGCGCGCCAGCGGCGCGGTGGCAGACGAGGCGGCGAAACCAACACAAGAAAACATGGACAATCCTTTTTGGGATGGACGCCGCGGATATGGGAAGCGCCCTCGCCGATTGAAACCCAAAGCCACGGATCGGGACCCTGTTGGCCGTGGGGGGCTGGCCACGACAGGTATTGCGCGGCCCGTCCCTGAATGGTCCACGCTCGAATGCCGGCTGATGACGTCATGGCCATTCGCCGAACCACGACGTGGTTTGGCGCGCAGGCCGGGTGCCGGAGACCGGCGCCTGCTCGACCCGTTCGACCGCAGTCGCGGTGGGTTTCCGGGCATGACTTTTGCGGAAAAGCCGCTCGCTTCCCACCTTGCGCCGCCACTCATGGCCGAGTGTCGGCTAACTCCGGCAGGTCTTGACTTAGCTGCGGGGGCCTGAGCATTGTCCGCCCCCGACGCGCCACCACCCTGGCGTGTCATCAGGCCTGGGGCTGTAGCTCAGTTGGTAGAGCGCCTCGTTCGCAATGAGGAGGTCAGGGGTTCGATTCCCCTCAGCTCCACCAGGCCCCTGCGCCCAACCGAGCCCCCTCGCCTCAGCGCGCGCCCATCCGCAGATAGGCCAGACGTTTCGCCTCCTTCCGGCCCCGCTGCACCGAGTCCAGAACCAAGCCACAAACCGCGGCCAGGCAGGCAATCCCTGCCAGGGCCGCCGCCAGCACCGCGGTTGGCAGACGTGGCACCAGGCCGGTCCGCAGGAAATGCAGAATCACCGGCAACCCCAGCGCGCCGGAAAGCAGCGCAAGCCCAGCCGCGATGCCAAGGAAAAATGCCAGCGGCCGTTCATCGCGCACCAGCGCCGCAATCGTTGCCAGAATGCGGAACCCATCCTCGTAGGTCTTCAACTTCGAGGCCGATCCGGCCGGGCGTTCCCGATAGCGCACCGATACCTCCCCCAGCGGCAGGCAGAGCGCCAGGGCATGCACCGTCATCTGCGTCTCGATCTCGAATCCCGTGGAAAGAGCCGGGAAAGACTTCACAAAGCGCCGACTGAAGGCCCGGTAGCCGGAAAGCATGTCCTTGACACCGCCGCCAAAAATCACCGCGACCAGCCCGGTCAACACCCGGTTACCCAGACGGTGCCCGCGCCGATAGCTGGCTTTCGTGGCGTCAACGCGGGTGCCGGTCACCATATCCAACCGCTCGGCCCGTAAGCGCTCCACCAGCACCGGCGCATCCGCCGCGTCGTATGTGCCATCACCATCAACCAGAATATAGATGTCGGCCTCGATGTCGGCGAACATCCGGCACACTACGCGTCCCTTGCCTTGACGCTTTTCGCTGCGCACCACGGCGCCCGCCCGCGTTGCTTCGGCTACGGTCGCGTCCGTCGAATTATTGTCGTATACATAAATCTCGGCCTGCGGCAGGCTATGCCGGAAATCCCGCACGACGTTAAAAATCGTGATCGCCTCGTCATGGCATGGTATCAGTACGACAATACGCGGTGTCGCGGTCGAATCCTCTATCGGATCGTCCTGGCCGGCCGCCCTATCCATCCGTCTTTCACGCTCCTGGCCCGACCCCTCCCGGGCATGGCACCGCATGCGAGATTTATCGCGCCATGTCCAGCAACCTGCAATGCAGGTCGAGCGGACTGGGGCGCAGGCATGCGGCCAAACCTAACCGCGCAGGCGCGTCGCGTGCCAGCGCAGGTGATCGGCCATAAAAGTGGAAATGAAATAATAGCTGTGGTCATATCCCGGGTGCATCCGCAGCGTCAGTTTCATGCCAGCGCCAAGGCACGCCGCCTGTAAACGCTCCGGCTGCAACTGACCGGCCAGAAACTGGTCGGCCTCACCCTGATCAACCAGAAACTCGGGAAAGCGCGCGCCATCCTCGATCAGAGCCACGGTATCATGCCGCCGCCACGCCGCCGGGTTCTGCCCCAGATAGCGAGACAGAGCCTTCTTTCCCCAAGGCACCTGCGTAGGCGCCACGATCGGCGAAAAGGCGCTGGCCGAACGGTAGCGGTCCGGGTTGCGCAACGCCACCGTCAGCGCGCCATGCCCTCCCATGGAGTGACCCATTATCCCCTGGCGCGACGCATCCACCGGAAATTCCGCAGCAATCAGCGCCGGCAGTTCCGCCGTCACATAACTCCACATCCGATAATTGGTGGCAAAAGGTGGTTCGGTCGCGTCCACGTAAAACCCAGCCCCAAGGCCGAAATCGTAGCTGCCGTCCGGATCCCCCGGCACATCCGGTCCGCGTGGGCTGGTATCGGGCGCCACAAACGCAAGGCCGAGTTCCGCGCATGCGGCGCGGAACTCACCCTTTTCCGTAACATTGGCATGCGTGCACGTCAGCCCGGAAAGATACGTCACGACGGGCGGCTTTACCCCCCGGGTCTCAGGTATGAATACCGAAAACACCATGTCGGTACCGGTTTCCCGGCTGTGGTGCCGGTAAACCCCCTGCACCCCACCATGACTATAGTTCCGTGATACGATCTCGAGGCTCACCGTGCGCGCTCCGCCTCAGTAAACGACGACCGAGCGGATCGATTCGCCCGAGTGCATCAGCTCGAAGCCCTTGTTGATATCCTCGAGCTTAAGAATATGTGTGATCAGCGGATCGATCTGGATCTTGCCGTTCATATACCAGTCGACGATCTTCGGCACGTCGGTACGCCCGCGCGCGCCGCCGAACGCGGAACCCTTCCAAACCCGCCCGGTGACCAGCTGGAACGGACGGGTCGAAATCTCCTTCCCGGCTTCCGCCACGCCGATAATCACCGATTCGCCCCAGCCGCGATGGCAGCACTCCAGTGCCTGGCGCATGACCGTGGTGTTCCCGGTACAATCGAACGTGTAATCCGCGCCACCATCTGTCAGCGCTACCAGATGCGCCACGATATCGCCGTCGATCTTCTTCGGGTTGACGAAATGGGTCATGCCGAAACGCCGGCCCCATTCCTCCTTGTCGTCGTTGAGATCGACCCCGACGATCTTGTCGGCGCCTACCATCTTGGCACCCTGGATGACGTTCAGGCCGATGCCGCCCAGCCCGAACACAACGACGTTGGACCCCGGCGTAACTTTTGCCGTATTCACCACCGCGCCCACGCCCGTAGTAACACCGCAGCCGATATAGCAGGACTTATCGAACGGCGCGTCGTCGCGGATCTTCGCGACCGCGATCTCAGGCAGAACGGTGTAGTTCGAGAATGTCGAACACCCCATGTAATGGAAGATCGGCTTGCCCTTGTAGCTGAAGCGCGTTGTACCATCCGGCATAAGCCCCTTGCCCTGGGTCGCGCGGATCGCCGTGCAAAGATTGGTCTTGCGGGAAAGGCAGGATTTGCACTGCCGGCATTCCGGAGTGTACAGCGGAATCACGTGGTCACCCGGTTTCACGCTGGTCACGCCAGCCCCTACCTCACGGACAATACCCGCGCCCTCGTGACCCAGTATCGACGGAAAAATTCCCTCGGAATCGAAGCCGTCCAGCGTGTAGGAATCGGTATGGCAGATGCCGGTGGCCATAACCTCAACCAGCACCTCACCGGCCCGCGGCCCTTCCAGGTCCACTTCAACAACCTCAAGCGGCTTTTTTGCCTCGAAGGCAACGGCGGCGCGTGTTTTCACTATCGCTTCTCCCGGTCAACTGGCGTCGTATTGAAAAGCGCCCGGGCGTCACTGTCGGCCGGGCGGGCATCGGCAAACTAGGACGGCACGGCAGGCGCGGCTATAACGGCTCTCACGAAGCCCCCGATATCACGCAACACCTTGTCGCATCCTTAAGGCAGTTACCCCGCTATCGCCAGCGCTCGGACACCGTTTCACGAATGTTGCGCAAAGCATACCTTCCGTGGCAATAGATGTCTTGACTTGCTCCGCAACCATCACCGTATAACCGAGAGGATCGCGGCGCAGGTGCCGGAATTGGTCGGGCAACCCGGAATCGTACCATAATCCGGGGCGAATCACAGGCCCGAATCCCGGGCCACGGGGCAGGTGGACGATGATCGCTCAAGGTAAGCCAGCAACTTCGCGACTCACGCACGAGGAACGGATCATCGCCGTCACCCGCGATAGTTCCGCATCCGCGCGCTCCGCCATTGCCGCGTCTTGGGCGCGCTCGGTTCAGCGCTACGGGCTTGATCCCTACCGCCCGAAGCCGGTGCGTATGCTGAGCGCATCCGAACTCAGCGTTGCCCGCGAACGGCTGGGTGACATGGTCCGGCTCGCCCAGTCCTCGCTGGATCAGTTGTTTCAAGCGGTTGGCGGCGTCGGCTGCTCGGTTCTGTTAAACGACCGTCACGGCGTCGTGCTCGATCGCCGCGGTCATCCCGCCGACGATGCGGTATTCCAGCGCAGCGGCCTCTGGACCGGCGCGGTCTGGAGCGAGGAGGCCGAGGGAACCAATGGTATCGGCACCTGCCTCGCCGAGGAACGGGCGCTCACTATCCACCGCGATCAGCATTTCTACGCCCGTAATACCAGCTTCAGTTGCTCTGCCGCCCCGATCTACGACCATGAGGGCCAACTCGCCGCGGCACTCGATGTCTCGTCCTCCCGAGCGGATATGACCGAATCCTTTGCGGGCCTCATCACGATCGCCGTCGCCGATGCCGCGCGCCGCATCGAATCCCTCAACTTCCGCCACGCCTTCGCCAACGCCCGGGTCGTCGTCACCCCCGATCTCGACCGCCACAATGCCGGGCTACTGGCCATTGACCGCGACGATATGGTCGTCGGCGCCAGTCACGCAGCGCGCCAGGCCTATGGCCTGAATAACGCGAAACTCGCGCGACCAATCCCGGTCGACGCGCTGTTTTCCCGCGCCGAAGACCCGGCGGACGAGCTGAAACGAGCCGAACGCGGAGCGCTGCGTCGCGCGCTCGCCGCCACGGGCGGCAACGTCTCTGCCGCCGCACGCGCTCTCGGCGTAAGCCGTGCCACATTGCATCGCAAAATGAAGTGGCTCGGCATCCAGTCGGATCACTGATCCAGGCAGCCAAGCCGCGCGTTCGGTGACGTGGGATCGCCAGCAGGACTCCTGGCCTATGATGTTTGTCATATCTGCCATGGGCGCTCAAAGGTGCCGGTTGAACCGCGTGCTGCGCCGGTCGCATAAGAACTTGGGTCGCGTAGCGGCCTAGCGGTTCTGCATGGCCAGCACAGAACTCGGTAGATTACCCCATCTGCCGGGATTAGCGCGCCAGTTTCGGGCGTGGTGGCGAGCTCGCGCGATCTCGCAACCGTATTGCGGCGCCTCGATGCCGTATCACGCGGTTCAGCCAGCGTTGACGCAGGACGGTTTCCCACCGGAACGCCCATTACTCCGTCGTCCTCGCGTCTGCGCGTCCGTTAAAACTCCGCACGGGGGCCGGCAGATCACCCGCGCAACGGAAAGCCAGAAAGGAATCTCGTCTAAAACGGGTTCAGAGAAAAAGCCCCGTACGGCCGTGCAGAAGTTTCGCTGAAACCCGTATTGGACCAGGCTGCCGCTTGGTCCCTATTTACCCGGCGGCGCCAGTGTCATCGGTTTGCCTTGCTCATCCAGCAATGGCACAGCGTATTGCATCAATATGGCGGTGATGTCTTTTTTCCGTTTCGTGATTTCCGCGTTCAGCGCGCGTCGAAAATTCACGGCCTCGTCGCGCACGCCCATCGCGATATGATAGTCCAACCGCACCGGGCTGCCAGTACCATCCACAAATGCCATATGCAGTGGCAGATGGTCGTGCGTGATATAATATCCCGCGAACGGACCCCAAACCAGGGCAACATCAATCCGGTGATTGACCAGATCCTCGAGCATATCCCTTGATGGCTTTGTTACCCGTGTATCGACGATCAAAGGATAAACTTTGGTCTGATCCATCAAGTCGTATTTTACCAGCAAATCGGTTGGCGGTGTTTCATCAATCAATCCGAATTTCTTGGCCGCCAGAGCCGGATCATTCAGCCGCGTCGTCGTGATATGATCGGCATCTCGCGTCACGATGACATAACCGGTGAAATAATAGGGCTCGGTAGTCGTGACGTCACTATTGCCGACCGCTGTCCCCATTACGACGTCGCAAAGGCCCTTGCCAAGCGTTGCGCGCACAAAACCCTGGGAGTCCGGGAAATATGTATATTTCACCGGCACATGCATGTCAGAAGCAATTAACTCGGCTATCTTATTTTCGAACCCTTCGCCTTTGTCATTTGAAAAGGGAAGGTCGGAAGGATCGGCGCATACCCGAAAAGACGTAGGGGATACGAGTTGCGCTTCATTCTGAGCGAGGCAAGGGGCGGTGCCTGTCAGCACCAGCCCCATCGCCAGCAGCCAGGAGCCACGCATCAAGTCCCCGGCAAATGGTGCGGATGACCACGATTTAGCACGCCGTCCGACCGCGCCTTCAAATAAGCATAGATGCTTTCGAGGTTGTCGACCACGTCAGGATTGGTACCGAAAGCCGGCATCACGAGGTCGCTCGAATTGCTAACCTGCTTGATCCCGCTCATCACGATGGTTTCGAACTTGGTTTTATCGATCGTTTTCAACGCTTCAGTGAGGTTTGGCGCGTAAGAACTGCCCATCCCATCCGGGCCGTGGCAGCGCAGGCACTCATCCCCATAGTACAGAAACCCTTTATAGGTCGTCATATCCACTTCGTTGCCGTTCTTTACGACATAAGGGGGTTTGTCGTCAGCGGCACGCGCTACTCCGATCCCCCCGGCAGCTAGCAGGCTCGCAAACGCGACCCCCCGTAAAAGACAAATCCCCAGCTTCATCCAAGTCTCCAAAACGACGAGCCTCGGACACTGCCCCAGGCCGGTTCAAAGAAAATCCCGTGCGGCGCAAGCCGCACGGGACCCGTCACATCAAAGCCCGAAGACGGTCAGCACGCCACCCAACTGCGTATAGTTGGACAGCGCCTTGTAGGCACCAACCGCGCCCAGGCCAGCGGTATCCTCGGTCAGCCCCGCGGCCATACCGATACCAGCCCAGCCACCCACGCCGGACAGCACTGCCAAGTACTGCTTGCCGTTATGATCGTAGGTATTGACGTTAAAGATAATACCCGAAGGCGGCTTGAGGCTGTAGAGCAGCTTGCCGGACTTCTGGTCGACGACCTTCAATTGTCCGTCAAGCGTGCCATACGCCGCGATACCGCCAGACGTGGTCAAAGCGCCCGACCACACCGAGAACGGCTCGGGATCCGACCACGCGATTTTGCCGCTATTCACGTCATAGGCAATGAAATTGCCCAGGTTGTCCTGACCCTTCGGCGGATACATCGAGAGCGTCGCGCCAACGAAGGGCTGGCCTGCGGTGTAGCTCACCTTGAACGGCTCATAGTCCATGCAGACGTGGTTCGTCGGC
>JAJXVA010000111.1 GCA_021782435.1 Pseudomonadota bacterium | reverse complement strand
CGGCGCGCACCTCGGGCGCCGGATAGCGGGCGGGCAGGGGCGGGGGCTCATGGCCGAGGCGCCATAGCAGCCGGCACACCGCCAGGCCGAACACCAGCAGCCCGACCGATTTATGGGCATCGATCGTCGGCCGCACCGCCGCGTCCGGCAAAAAATTCGCCAGCCATCCCAGCCCCACCGCCGCCAGCATCATCCCGGCGATCAGCCAGTGCAGCACGATGGCCGGTTTCGTGTAGCGCGGTGGCAGGTCCGTCGGCAGGCTCATGGGTCGGTTATCCACAATTTACAGGCGCGCCACCTTGCAACCACGCCTCGGCGCCTGATGTGGGGTGCATGCAGGCGCTGGAAACCACCTTGCGGCAGGTCTCGCCGCGTTATACGCGGCCGCCCACGCCCGCGGTCTCCACGCTCATTCATGGCAGTATCCTCGCGCTCTGGCTGCTGCTGTTCCTGCGGGCCTTCGGCGCGCATGGCGTGCTCGCCTGGTCGGTCGGCGTCATCTATGTGCTCTACGACACGGCGTTGCTGATATTCACCTTCCTCGCCACCCTGCCGCTGCTGCGCAAGCCCATCCCTGCCGTCGCCACCAGCGGCCCCGCGCCCCGGCTCGGCGTGCTCATCGCCGCCCATAACGAGGCGGCGGTGCTGCCCGCCGCCATCGCCGCCCTCCGCCAGGGTCACGACCGGCCGGAGGAAATCGTCATCGTCGATGATGGCTCGACCGACCGCACCGCCCGGGTCCTGGCCGAATTCGGCCTCACCCCGCCGCCGCTCGGTGGCATGGCCCGTGCGCGTGATCTGGTCTGGCTGCGCCTGCCGCATGGCGGCAAGGCCCGCGCGCTCAACCGCGCCCTCGCCATGGTCGAAACCGACATCGTCCTCACCGTCGATGCCGATACCCATCTCGCGCCGGGGGCGATCGCGGCCATGCGCCGCGCCTTCGCCGCCAATCCGCGCCTCGTCGCCGCCACCGGCATCCTCATGCCGGTCTGCGGCCCGGGCGCCATGGGCCGCGTCCTGCAATGGTTCCAGGCGCATGAATATCTGCGCAATTTCCTCTCCCGCGCCGCCTGGGCCGGCCAGGATGGGCTGCTGCTCATTTCCGGCGCCTTCGCCGGCTTCCGCCGCCAGGCCCTGATCGCGGTCGGCGGCTTCGACCCGGATTGCCTGGTCGAGGATTACGAACTCATCCACCGCCTGCGCCGCCACGCCGTCGCGCGCGGGCTTGGCTGGACCACCACCGTGCTCGGGGATGCCCATGCCACCACCGAGGCGCCGTCCACCATCCCCGCCTTCCTGCGCCAGCGCCGCCGCTGGTTCGGCGGTTTCCTGCAAACCCAGTTCTGGTACCGCGACATGGTGGGCAACCCCACCTATGGCCATCTCGGCACCCGCATGCTGCCGGTCAAGGCGGCCGATACGCTGCAACCGGTCTACGGGCTCACCGCCATTTTCCTGTTTTTCTGGTTCCTGTTCACCGGCCACGCCACCTGGCTCACCGCCATCGGCGCCGTGATCGGCGCCAAGCTGCTGTTCGATTTCGCCTTTTATCTGTGGTCGGTTTCGCTCTACCGGCGCTGGGTCGGCCAATCCGGCCAGGTCACGCTCGGCTCGGCCCTGCTCTGCGCCCTGCTCGAACCGTTCAGCTTCCAGATCCTCCGCCATCTCGGCGCCGCCCTCGGCTGGGTCTCGCTGCTCCAGCGCCAGCGTCACTGGGGCAGCCAACCCCGCCAGACCGGCGTCCTGTCCCTCGGCGCCGACTGACCTTGCCTCGGCACCCCTGACGCCCAACCTGCCGCCCCGCGAATCGCGAAAGTTTCCGGGGTTGGCCCGGTGCCCATCCGGCCGAACGAGCCCATGCCATCGACACGCCATCCCCGCGCGCCCGCCGCAGTCACTTTCCCCATCTACCCCTACGCGCCGCAATCGGTCAGCGCCGTCGCGATCGAGGTGCATCCCCTGACCGCGGGCCATGTCATGCGCGCCCTGCCCCCGCACGCGCATCTGTTCTTCGAAATCGTTCTGGTGGCCGCGGGCAGCGGCCACCACGTGGTCGACGGACTGACCCATGAGGCCACCCAAGGCACCGCCTTCGTCCTGCCCCCCGGCGCGGTGCACGACATGCGTGGCTTCGGCGCGGCGGATGGCTGGGCGGTGCTGTTCCAACCCGATGGTCTGACCCAGGGCGCCACCCAAGGCCTCGCGCCGCCGCTCACCGCGCTCGACCCCGCCGCCGCCCTGTTGCGCCAACCCATCCTCCAGGTGCTGCGCCCCATCCGGCTCGCCCCCGAACCCCTGGCCGATGTGCTCGACCTGGTGAAAACCCTCGGCGCCGAACTGGCCGCCAAACAGGCCGGCTATGCCCAGGCCGCCGCCTCCCTGCTCCAACTGCTGCTGATCCGGCTGATGCGCGGCGCGCCCTGGTTCGACGCCGCATCCGGCCCCGCCCCGGCCCGGACCGATTTCGTCACCCGCGTATTCACCGATATCGACCGGCATTTCCCCACCGCCGGCGCGCTGCGGCAGGCCGCGGCGCGGCTCGGCCTGCACCCGGCCTACATCCCCCCTCGCCTCCGCCGCATCACCGGCCGCACCTACGGCCACTGGGTGACCGAGCGCCGCATGATCGAGGCGCGGCGCCTGCTGGCCATGACCGATGCCGGCATCGCCGAGATCGCGACCGAACTCGGCTATGCCGAGGTCGAATCCTTCATCCGCCGCTTCCGCGCCGAGCACCACCACACCCCCGCCGCCTGGCGGGCCCGCGCCCATCCCGGCCCGGCCGAGGAAATCCCCTCGATATAAATTCCGGACAGCCCGGCGCGCGTCCCTGACCTGTCGCCGCCGCCGCCGCGGCGCCACCCTGCCGCCCGGGAAAATCATTCCCGGAGGCAATCATGGGTACGATACGCGTGGCTTATTTCAGCGGCTATGGGCATACCGCCCGGCTCGCCGCCGCCGTGCTCGACGGCATCACCTCGGTCGGCGCCGCCGCCGCCGGCATCGTGGTCGATGCCGAGGGCAACCTGCCCGAAACCGCCTGGACCGAATTGCGGGAGGCCGACACCATCGTATTCGGCTGCCCCACCTATATGGGCTGCATTCCCTGGCAATATAAACGCTTCATCGATGCCAGCAGTCAGGTCTGGGCGGCGCAGGGCTGGCGCGACAAGCTGGCGGCCGGGTTCACCAACTCCGGCTCGATGAACGGCGACAAGCACATGACGCTCAGCTATCTGTTCCAACTCGCCATGCAGCACGCCATGCTGTGGGTCGGGCCGGGGCTGATGCCGGCCAACAAGGTCCTCTCGCAACGCGACGACATCAACTACCTCGGCGCCTTCCACGGCCTGATGGCCCAATCCCCCGCCGATGCCGGCGCCGATCTGGCCCCGGGCACGGGCGATCTCGAAACCGCGCGGCTGTTCGGCCAACGCGTCGCCCGCGCCTCGCTCCGCTGGCAATCCGGAGACATCGCATGAAGCCCGGTCCGCTGTCCCGCCTCTGGCTCGCGGGCCTGGGGGTCGGCCTCGCCCTCACCGCCGCCCGCCCCGCGCGCGCCGATGATGCCGCCAACCGCCGCCTGGTCGAACACGCCATGCACGAATTGTTCGTCAACCGCGATCTCTCCGCGATCGACCGCTATTGGGGTGGCCACCCCTATCGCCAGCACAATCCCCATATCACCGACGGCACGGCGTCACTCCGCCAGCTCGTCGCCACTCTGCCAGGTAATTTCCGCTATCAGCCCGGCCTGATCGTCGCCGACCACGACATCGTCATGCTGCATGGAAGCTACACCGGGTTCGGCCCGCGGCCCCTGGTGGTGGTCGATATCTTCCGCATCGCCCATGGCCGCATCGTCGAGCACTGGGACGTCATGCAGCCGGAAATTCCCGCCGCGCGTACCGCGAGCCACCGCCCGATGTTCGCGCCCGGTCAGTAGCCCGTCCCTCACGCCGCCCGGCGGGGCGCCGCGCAGACCGAGCGATACAGCGCCAGGGTCTGCGCGGCGATCGCGTCCCAGCTGAAATGCCCCGCTACCCGCGCCCGCCCCGCCACCCCGAAGCGCCGCCGCAACCCCGCGTCACCGGCCAGATGATTGACCGCCTCGGCCAGCCGCCGGGCAAACAGCGCCGGGTCGGCCGGGTCGAAACTCCCCGCCACCAGCCCGGGGTCCACCAGCAGCCCGGTTTCGCCCGGCACCACCACTTCCGGAATACCCCCCACGGCGGAAGCCACCACCGGCACCTCGCAGGCCATGGCTTCGAGGTTAATGATGCCGAACGGCTCATAGACCGACGGGCAGCAGAAAATCGCCGCATGCGCATAGAGCCCGATCACCTCGGCCCGCGGCAGCATATCGGCGATCCACACGATATCCGGGCGGCGCGCGCGCGCGGCCGCGACCGCTACGCGCATTTCCTCGGCGATTTCGGGTGTGTCCGGCGCGCCGGCGCACAGCACAATTTGCAGTTCCGGCGTAATATCGGCGCAGGCCCGCACCAGATGAATGATGCCCTTCTGCCGGGTAATGCGGCCAACGAACAGCAAATAAGGCCGCTCGGGGTCTATGCCCAGGCGGGCAAAGTCGGGGCGCTGCGCGGCACCGGGCCGGTATTCCTCGAGATCGATGCCGTTATGAATGATATGCACCCGTTCGGGGGGCACCGCGAACAGGCGTAAAATATCCTCCCGCGTGCCCGCCGAAACCGCGATCACCGCATCCGCCTGCTCGAGCGCGGTGCGCTCCATCCACGCGGAAAGGTGGTAGGCATTGCCGAGCTGCTCCACCTTCCACGGCCGCAGCGGCTCGAGCGAATGCACCGTCAGCACATAAGGCACCCCCCACAGCCGCGCGGCCAGCAGCCCGGCCATGTCGGTGTACCAGGTATGGGCATGCACCAGATCCGCGTCCAGCCGGTCCTTGGCCATCGCCAGCGACCGCGCGAACGCATCCACCGTCGGCACGAAGCGCGGATCGGTGTTGCGCGTCATTTCCTCCCAGCCGGCATAACCACGCACGCGCAGGTTGGCCGCGTCCAGGTTCTGCTCGCCGAAGCAGCGCACCTCTACCTTCAGCCTCCGGCTCAGCGCGCGCGCCAGATATTCCACATGCACGCCGGCGCCGCCGTAGACATGCGGTGGATATTCCTTGCTGAACAAGGCAACCTTGTCGGGCGTCACCGCGTCAGCCCGCCAGCCGGTCGATCATCGGCTGCGTGATCAGGCATATCCCCTTTTCCGTGCGCCGGAACCGCCGCGCGTCCGCCTCCGGGTCCTCACCCACCACCAGCCCCTCGGGTATCACCACGCTGCGGTCGATCACCACGTTCTTGAGCCGCGCGCTGCGATGTATTTCCGCGCGCGGCAGAATCACCGCGCGGTCGATCTGGCCATAGCTGTGCACATGCACGCCCGTGAACAGCAACGACCGCCGCACGAAGCTGCCGCTCACGATACATCCCCCCGATATCAACGAATCCACCGCGTGCCCGCGCCGCCCCTCGTCGTCGTGGACAAATTTCCCCGGTGGAGTTATTTCAGCATATGTCCAGATCGGCCAGTCATTGTCGTAAAGGTCGAGCCCCGGCAGCGGCGCGGTCAGATCGATGTTCGCCGCCCAATAGGCATCTATCGTGCCGACATCGCGCCAGTAGTACTCCGCGTCCGAGGCGCTCCGCACGCACGACCGGCTGAACCGGTGCGCGACGGCGCGCCCGTTGCGCACGATATAGGGAATGATGTCGCGCCCGAAATCGTGCTGGCTGTCCGCATCCGCCGCGTCGCGGCGCAGCTGGTCGAACAGGAACGCGGTGCAGAACACATAAATCCCCATGCTCGCCAGCGCCATTCCCGGCCGGCCGGGAATTTCCGGCGGGTCCGCCGGCTTCTCCAGGAACTCCGTTATCCGGTCGTGCGCGTCCACGTGCATCACCCCGAAGGCCCGCGCCTCCTCGCGCGCCACCTCTGTGCAGCCCACCGTCACATCGGCGCCATCCTGCACGTGCTGACGCAGCATCAGTTCGTAATCCTGCTTGTAGACATGGTCGCCCGCCAGAATGACTATGTAATTCGGCGCGTAATCCGCGATGATATCCAGGTTCTGATATACCGCATCCGCGGTGCCGGCATACCAGGTGGTCTCGCTCACGCGCTGGCTCGCCGGCAATATGTCGAAGCTCTCGTTGCGCTCGGGGCGGAAGAAGTTCCAGCCCCGCTGCAGGTGCCGTATCAGGGAATGCGCCTTGTACTGCGTCGCGACCCCGATCCGCCTTATGCCCGAATTCATCGCATTGCTCAGCGCAAAGTCGATGATGCGTGACTTCCCCCCGAAATACACGGCGGGCTTGGCGCGCGTGTCGGTCAGTTCCACCAGACGGCTGCCGCGGCCGCCGGCCAGCACATAGGCCATGGCCGTGCGCGCCAATGGCGCATCGGCGCGTTGTGGATTTATCAAACGTAGCCTCCCCTGAAACCGCGGCGCGCCCGCGCCACCGCGGGCCGTTCCGCTCAAGCCAGCCGCCAGATCTCCCGCGCGTATTCACCTATGGTCCGGTCGGACGAAAACCACCCCATCGCGGCCGTATTCGTGATGGCCATGCGCCACCAGCTTGACGGGTCACGCCACGTCGCCGCCACCCGCGCCTGGGCCGCCTCGTAGGCATCGAAATCGGCCGCGACCATGAACCGGTCGCCATGCTGCACCGCGTGCACCAGGTCGCGGTAGCGTTCCCGCTCGCCCGGGCAGAACACCCCCGTCGCTATGGCCTGCAAAGCCTGCGCCAATCCCGACGACGCGGTCACCACATCGGTCGCATCCAGCCCGCGCCGCGCCCGCGCCGCCACTTCCTCGACCGTCATGCCGAAAATAAATATGTTGTCCGCGCCGACATGGTCCCTGATCTCGACATTCGCGCCATCCAGGGTACCGATGGTCAGCGCCCCGTTCAGCGCGAATTTCATGTTACCAGTGCCCGAGGCCTCCATTCCGGCCGTCGAGATCTGCTCCGAAAGATCCGCCGCCGGTACGATTTTCTCCGCAAGAGACACGTTATAGTTTGGCAGATAAACCACCTTCAGCCGATCCCCCACCACCGGGTCGCTGTTGATCACCTGCCCCACGTCCCAGATCAGCCGGATTATGTGTTTCACCCGCCAGTATCCCGGCGCCGCCTTGCCGGCGAATATCTTCACCCGCGGCACCCAGTCCCGGGTCGGCTGCACCCGGATCGCATCATACAGCGCCACGGTCTGGATTATGTTCAGCAACTGCCGCTTGTATTCGTGCAGCCGCTTCACCTGCACATCGAACAGCGCGTCCGGGTTCACCACTATGCCCGTCCGCGCCGCAATGATCTCCGCCAGCGCCGTCTTCGCCGCCCGCCGCTGCCGCACGAAACACTGCTGTAATTCCTGCTCCTCCGCCATCTCGCGCAGTCCGGCCAGCCGGGTCGCGTCCGTCAGCACCGCATCTCCCAGCCGGGATACGAGAATTTCCGTCAGTGCCGGGTTCGCTCCGTGCAGCCAGCGCCGGAAGGTTATGCCGTTGGTCTTGTTGCTGATGCGTCCCGGGTAAAGCCTGGCGAGGTCAGGAAACAGCGTCTGTTCCACCAGCCGCGAATGCAGCGCCGATACCCCGTTTATCGCGTGCGACCCGAGAAAGCTCAGATGTCCCATCCGGATGCGCCGTCCCGCATGCTCATCGATCAGAGAAACCCGCGCGAGCGCCGCATCGTCGAAGCCGCTCGCCTTGGCCCGCTCCAGATGCTGCGCATTGAGAATATATATTATCTGCATGTGTCGCGGCAGCAGCCGCTCCATCA
>JAJXVA010000110.1 GCA_021782435.1 Pseudomonadota bacterium | reverse complement strand
CGCCCGTCCGGCGGCGTCCGCCCGGCGGCGTCCGCCCGGCTGGGCCCGCCGGAAATCCCACGAGCCCCTCGTCCGCCTTATCCCAGCACCTGCCCCAGCAACGCCGCCAGCCCGGCCAGTCCGCGCTCCCATCCGTCCGTCAGATGCACCCGCAGCGCCCGCCGGCCGCGTTCGTTCAGCACCTGCAGATCCCCCAGCGCCTGCGCCGCCTTCACTGCGGAAAATCCATACCCCTTGCCCGGCACCGCCAGGTCCTCGGCGTCCGCGCAGGTAATCTGCAGAAACACGCCGCTGTTCGGTCCGCCCTTGTAGGCCTGGCCGGTGGAATGCAGAAAGCGCGGCCCGAACCCCGCCGCGGTGGCGGCGGTGAAGCGTCGGCCGATCCGGTCGCGCAATTCCCTCACCGCGGCGGTCGTCTCGGCGTTGCGCGGCAGGTAGGCCAGCAACGCGATATAATCCCCAGGGCCCGTCCGGCGCAGATGGGCGTGTAGTTTATCGGCAAGGCTTGTCGCGCCGGCCAGCGCCGCCGCGTTGCGCGCGTCCGCATAAAGGGCCAGCCCGCCCTCGCTGGCCAGCGGGGTTTCCGTCGCCGGCGCCTCGCCGCGCTCCGCCGCCGCCATCAGCGCCCGCGTCGCCAGCTTGCTGGCCTCCACATCCGGCTGGTTGAACGCGTCGATCCCGATCACGCTGCCCGCCACCGCGGTCGCCATCTCGAAGCGAAAAAATTCCCCACCGATATCGGTCCGCGCGGCCAGCGCCACGCGCGCCACGCTGTGGCCACAGGCCTCCAGCGCCGCCACCTGGCGCGCAACCCCGGCATCCTCCGCGCCGGCCAGCGACAGGGCAATGAAAAACCGGTCCGCGCCATACAAGGCCGCCTTGCGCGGCGGCTCGGCATCGATCGGTATGATGCCGTGCCCCTGCTTGCCGGTCGATTCCGCCAGCAATTGCTCGAGCCAGGCACCGAAACTGGCCAAAGCCGGCGGCGCGATCAGCGTCACCTTGTCCCGCCCGGCCCGCGCCGCCAGGCCCAGCGCCAGCCCCAGTTGCAGGCCCGGGTTGGCTTCGGGCGGCACATCCGCGCCGCAACTCACCGCCATAAGCCGCGCCGATGCGACCAGCGCCGCGAGATCGGCCCCGATGATCGCCGCCGGCACCAGGCCGAACGCGGAAAGCACCGAAAACCGCCCGCCAACCGAGGCCACGCCATCGAACACATGGGCAAATCCCGCCGCCGCCGCGTCCTTGGCCAGCGAACTGCCCGGGTCGGTCACGGCCACGAAATGCCGCCCGGCCTCCAGCCCGGCCCGGTTCACTTCATCGAGGAAATAGGCCAGGAACAGGTTGGGCTCCAGCGTCGAGCCGGATTTGCTGGCAACGATGAACAGCGTCCGCTCGATCGTGATCGCCCGGCGCACGGCGCGCAGCTGCGCGGGGTCGGTGCTGTCCACCACGTGCAGGCGCGGAAAGCCCAGCCTGTGGCCCAGGGTCTCGGCCAGCACCTCCGGCCCCAGGGAAGACCCGCCCATGCCCAGCAACACCGCGTCCGAATAGCGGCCGGCGGCCACCCCGCGCTGGAATTCCAGCAGTTTCGGCAGCGCCGCTTGCGCCGCGCGCGGCAAATCCAACCAGCCGAGCCAGGCGGCCTCGTCGCCGCCAGTCCATAACGTCGCATCCCCCGCCCATAGGCGTCGCCCCTTGCCCGCGCGGCGCCAGGCTTCGGTCTCGGCGGCCAGCGCCGCCCGGAACGGCTCGGGCGCGGCAAGCCGGATCGGCGCCGCCGCACCCGGGTAAAGCAGGCCGGCCCGCTTGCTCGCCACCACGGTCAGCAACGCATCGGCGGCGTCGATGAATTGCTGCACGCCATCCACCACCAGCGCGGTGGTCACCGCGTCGAGATCGATGCCACACGCCGCCAACTCCGCCAGCACCGCCTCGGCCGCTTCCAGGTCACCCGGCAACGTGACCGCCACCTCGCCATGGTCGCGCACCGCGTCCATCGTCGCCGGCGGCATGGTGTTCACCGTCTCCGGGCCGATCAACTGGTCCACATACAGCGTGTCCGGCAGGCCCGTCAGCTTGGTGCCGGTCGAGGCCCACAGCACACGCTGCGGCCGCGCGCCCAGCGCCGCCAGCTTGCGCCACCGCTCCGACCCGATCAGCGTCTGATACACCCCGTAGGCGCGCCGTGCGTTGGCAATCGCCACCTTGCCATACAGGCCCCGCAGTTTTTCCGCGCGCCCGGCATCGGCGTGCGCCAGCCTGGCCTGCACCGCCGCCGCCACCGCGCTGTCGATCCGGCTGACGAAAAAACTGGCGACGCTCGCCACCTGGCGCACATCCCCGCCCTTGGCCGCGAATTGCTCCAACCCGGCCATATAGGCGTCCGCCACCGCCCGGTAGGCGTCGACCGAAAACAGCAGGGTCACATTGATATTGATGCCCTCGGCGATCAGCGCGGCAATCGCGGGCACCCCGGCCTCGGTGCCCGGCACCTTGACCATCAGGTTGCGGTGCCCGACTTCGCGCCACAGGCGGCGCGCCTCCGCGATCGTCGCCTCGGTATCGTGCGCCAGGTAGGGGGCCACCTCCAGGCTGACATACCCATCGACCCCGCCCGTCTTGTCGTAAACCGGCGCCAGGGTCTCGGCCGCCTCGCGAATATCGCTGACCGCCAAACGCTCATACAGGGCCCACACACTGTCGCTGCCGGCCCGCACCAGCGCCGCGAGCTCCTCGTCATACGCCGCCGAATGGCCGATCGCGCGCTCGAAAATCGCGGGGTTCGAGGTCACCCCGCGCACATCGTCCTGTTCGATATGGCGCCTGAGTTCCCCGCTTCGCAGACTGTCCCGGCTGACAAAGTCCAGCCAGACCGAGGTTCCGCTGCCCGCAAGCTGTGTCAGCTTGTTGGAACGCGCTGGCGCATCCATGGCTTACTCCCGTCTGATTACATGGCGCGCCGCCTCAGCCACGCTCTCGGCCGAAAAGCCGAAACGCACCATCAGGTCCTTCAGCGGTGCCGAGGCACCGAAACTATGCATCCCCATCGTCACGCCGCGCGGCCCGGCATACCGGTCCCACCCGATGGTCGAGCCCATCTCCACCGTCACCCGCGCGGTCACGGTATCCGGCAGCACGCCCTGCCGATAGGCCGGGTCCTGCTCCTCGAACAGCGCCCAGCTTGGCATGGAAACCACCCGGGTTCCCACCCCCGCTTCGGTTAAAATCTTGTGAGCCCCGAGGCAGAGGGGAATCTCGCTGCCGGACCCGATCAAAATGACGTCGGGCGCGCCATTCGCGGCATCGATCAGCGTGTAGGCGCCACGGGCCAGCCCCGCGGCGGGGGCGTAGGTGCCGCGGTCCAGCGTCGGCAGGGCCTGGCGGCTGAGTATCAGGCAGGTGGGCCGATGTGTCCGGGTCATCGCCACCCGCCACGCCTCGGCCACCTCGTTCGCATCCGCCGGGCGCAGCACCAGCATGTTCGGTATCGCGCGCAGGCCCACGATCTGCTCGATCGGCTGATGGGTCGGGCCATCCTCGCCCACCCCGATACTGTCATGCGTGAACACGTAGATCGCCGGCAATTCCATCAGCGCCGAAAGCCGGATGGGGGTGCGCATGTAATCGCAGAAAATCAGAAACCCCGAGCCATAGGCGCGCAGGCCCGACAGCGCCATGCCATTGATCATGGCCCCCATGGCATGTTCGCGGATGCCGAAATGCAGGTTGCGCCCGCCCGGGTTGTCCGCCTCCTGGTCACCGGCGCCGGGGAAGGTCAGGCGGGTCTTGGTCGAGGGTGCGAGGTCGGCGGCGCCGCCGATCAGCCACGGCACCCGCGCGGCGATCGCGTTCAGCACCTTGCCCGACGAATCGCGCGTCGCCAGCCCCTTGGCATCGGCCGGGAACACCGGAATTTCCTCGTCCCAGCCCGCCGGCAGGCCGCCCGCGAGCAAGGTGGTGACCTCGGCCCCCAACTCGGGATGCGCCGCCCGGTAGGCGGCGAACTGCCGTTCCCAGGCCTCGCGCAGGCGGGCGCCGCGGGCGCCGATACCGGCCGCGAAATTGTCATAAACCCCGTCCGGCACCAGAAACTGCGCGTCCTCCGGCCAGCCATAGAAGCGCTTGGTCAGCTTCACTTCCTCGGCCCCCAGCGGCTCGCCATGCGCCTCCTTGGTGCCCTGCTTGTGCGGCGCGCCATAGGCGATCACGCTATGCACCACGATGATCGTCGGCCGGTCGCCATGGCCGCCCTCGGCGAATTTGCGCAACTCGGCGCGCAGGGCGGCGCGGTCATTGGCGTCCATCACCTCGGCCACCGCCCAGCCGGCCGCCGCGAAGCGCGCCTTCACGTCCTCCGACACGGCAAGGTCGGTGGCGCCCTCGATCGTGATGCGGTTGGAATCGTAAATCCAACACAGATTGTTCAGCCGCAGATGCCCCGCGATCGAGGCCGCCTCATAGGAAATCCCCTCCATCAGGCAGCCATCGCCGCACAGCGCATAGGTTTTATGGCCGAACAGCGCATGGCCTTCGCGGTTGTAGCGCGCCGCCAGGAAGCGTTCCGCGATCGCCATGCCCACCGAATTGGCCAGGCCCTGGCCCAGCGGCCCGGTGGTGGTTTCCACCCCGGTGGTGATGTGGTTTTCCGGGTGGCCGGGGGTGCGGCTGTCCAGTTGCCGGAAGCGCTTGATATCCTCGAGGCTCACGCTCGGCGCGTTGGTCGGCTTGCCCTCTTCGTCCAGCGCCGCCGTCCGGGTCAGGTGCAGCAGCGAATAGAGCAGCATCGAGGCATGCCCGACCGACAGCACGAACCGGTCCCGGTTCGGCCAGGTCGGGTGCCCGGGGTCGAAATTCAGGTGGTTCTGCCACAGCTCATAGGCCACGGGCGCCATCGCCATCGGCGTGCCCGGATGCCCGGCATTGGCCTTCTGCACCGCATCCATCGCCAGGGTGCGCATCGTGTCGACCGATAGCGTGTCGATGTCGTCGGGCATCCGAGTGTCCATTGCCGTTCTGTCTCCCTATGGCCGATCGGGTCGGGCGGGGTTGCGTCGATCCGTTTGAGCGAAGCGCCACCCTTGGCCTCCGCCGCGCTTGCATCCGGCCCGGCCAGGCGGCACGACGGGTCTGCCGCGCCACCAACCGCGCGGCCCGACCCTAAAGGAACGCAGGCCGACATGGAAAGTGACCAGAATGCCCTGAAACGCGCGGTGGCCGAGCGGGCTGCCGCACTGGTGCAGCAAGGCATGGCGGTGGGTTTGGGCACCGGCTCCACCGCGGCGCTGCTGGTCGCGGCCCTGATCCGCCGCGTCCGCGACGAAGGGCTGAGCTTCGTCGCCGTGCCCACCTCGGAACGCACCGCGGCCCAGGCCGCCGAGGGCGGCATCCTCCTCACCGATCTCGGCGCCCACCCGGTGCTCGACCTCGCGATCGACGGCGCCGACCAGATCGCCGAAGGCAGCCTCGCCCTCATCAAGGGCTATGGCGGCGCCTTGCTGCGCGAAAAAATCGTCGCCGCCGCCGCCAGAAACTTCGTCGTCATCGCCGATGACAGCAAGCTCGCCCCGGGTCTCGACCAGAAAGTGCCGGTCGAGGTGGTGCGGTTCGGCTGGCAATCGACCGATCTGCGCATCCGCGCGCTCGGCGCCACCACCGAACTGCGCCGTGGCCCGGACGGCGCCCCCTACATCACCGATGGCGGCAACCTCATCCTCGATGCCAGTTTCGGGCCCTTGCCCGACCCGGCGGCAACCGATGCCGCGCTCCGCGCGCTCATCGGCGTGGTCGAGACCGGGCTCTTCATCGGCATGGCGAGCCAGGTCCTGCTCGCCACCGCCAACGGCGTCATGACCCTCAACCGGGCCTGACCCTCAACCGCGCCTGACCCTCAACCGCACCTGGCCGGCCACCCTCCGCGGTCGCCGGTATTCCTTTTTCCGGTCGTAACGATGCCACCGCCGCCACCCCCTCCCCCGCTGCTTCGTGCCGGGTTTGGCAAGCCAGGGAAAACCAGCCTAGCATCCCGGCCACACGGGCCCGCGATCACAGCCCGGAACCGGAAGGGAATTTGCAAATGACGCGATCCGCCCGATTTCTGCGACCCTTGGTCGTAACGTGGCGTCTGCCACTGCTGGCGGCACTCCTGGGGCTCGGCTTCGCCCCTTGGCAGGCCGCGCGCGCCAACGGTGCCTTCACACAAATGGAGCAGTATTGCCACGATACCGGTGGCCTCGTGCAAATCCTGCAACCTGAATACAACACCAATGGCGGCACGCCGCTGGTGCTCAGCCCCAAAGCCGGGTTCTGCGAATACCGGAACAAAACGGATGGCACGAGCATCTACCTGCTGCTGACCACCCTCACCACCAAACAGCCAACCCTCGCGGCGCTCGCCTATTACGGCCAAACCCCATACAGCGGCACCTGCTCCGGCAGTCCCGGCTCCTGCTATTGCAGCCAGTTGGGCGGCACCGACCTGTTCGGCGGCATCAACGCCGCCGGCGGCGGCTGGGTCAATCCCAACCACCCGAACTATGTCGAGGATGTCTGCATGTTCCCCGACCGCTCGGCGATCGACAGTTACGGCCTGTTCTATCACTCGGCCGGCATCATCCGCGGCATCGATCTCTCGACCGTGCTGCGCTACCCGAACCCCAACACGGCGGCGCGGCGGTAACGATCCGCAGCCCCGGGCGCAGGCCGCGCGGTGGTTCGCCGCGCGGCCTGCGGTTTCCCCATCATGGCAGCCCTCGCGCCAGCCCCGTCCCCCCACCCGGATCCCGAGGCGGCCGCCCGCGTCCGGGATGCCGGCCTGGCCCGCGGCATCGGCCTGTTCGGGCTCGCCGCCGGCATCGTCAACCTGGTGGTCGGCACCGCCATCTTCACCCTGCCCTCGGTCATCTCGGCGCGCGCTGGCGGTTTCGCGCCGCTGATCTACCTGGTCGCGGCGCTGATCATGGCCGGTGTCACCCTGTGCCTCGCCGAGGCCGGCAGCCGCGTGCCTACCAGCGGCGGGCCCTACGGCGCGATCGAGGCCGCCTTCGGCCCCCGCCTCGGCTTCGTCGCCGGGTTCATGCTGTTGCTCAGCAACATGCTCGCCGATGGCGGCATCGCCGCGGCGCTGGCCAATCTCGCCGGACTGACCGGAGATGGCCGGCTGGTGGCGCGGCTGGGGTTTTTCACTCTCCTCTACGGCGCGCTGGTGATCGCCAACAGCCTCGGCGTGCGCGCAACTGCCCGCCTCGTCGCGGCGGGCACTCTGATCAAGCTGCTGCCGCTGCTGGTGTTCATCGTCATCGCCCTGCCCCATGTCCTGCATCCCGCGCCGCCCGGGCCGCCGCACCCGGTCACCCTCCACGCCTTTGGCCGGGCGCTCATCATCGCGCTCTTCGCCTTCGAGGGTGTCGAAACCGCGCTCGGCGCCAGCGGCGAGGTGCGCGACCCCGCCCGCACCCTGCCGCTCGGCCTGTTCCTGGGCATGGGCAGCGTGCTCATCCTCTATCTGCTCGTTCAACTCGGCGCCTCCGCGCTCCTCGGCGGCGCCCTGGCCGCATCCGCCGCGCCGCTGGCCGATGCCTCGGCCCGAATAAGCCCCATCGCCCACGCCCTGCTGCTGGTCGGTGGCGCTTTGTCCATGTCGGTCTGGATGGCGGGCGATGTGCTCGGCTCATCGCGGCTGATCTTCGCCCTGGCGCGCGACGGCGCCCTGCCGCGCCCGCTCGCCCGCGTCTCGCCGACCCGCAACGTCCCCGATCGCGCGGTCCTGGCCTATGCCGGGCTGTGCTTCGCGCTCGCCGCCACGGGCAGTTTCGTCGAACTGATCCTGCTCTCCTCGCTCGCGGTCACGGTGCTTTACGCCCTGGTCTGCCTCGCGGCGCTGCGGCTCG
>JAJXVA010000109.1 GCA_021782435.1 Pseudomonadota bacterium | reverse complement strand
CCGCGTGCGGCGGCCGACCGCCGGCGCGGGGCTCGGACCCCGCGGCGACGGGACGCGGCGCGGCCAGGCCGGGTTGCGATTGCGGCGGGGATGGCGTGAAACGCCGCCCCTTTAATTCCTATAGTGGCTAATATACCCCGCCCAGCGCGGTGTCGGCGGCGGCGGCCGGAGGCTGGGCCGGGTTCGGCTGGGCCGCCGCCGCGGTGGCGGCGTCGTGGCTGTCGGTCATCAGGGTGATGGTGGCGAAGGGGTCCTCGTTCGACTTGAAGGCGTCCTCACCACCCGCGGGATCCGGGAGCAGGTACATGCCGGCGGGGGGTTGGAAATTCAGCGACGGATGGTCGGCGAGGGCCTTGACCATGAAATCGTGCCACACCGGGGCGGCGATGCGGCCGCCGGAATTCCCTTCCCCGAGACCCTGGGGCGTATCGTAGCCGAACCAGACCGCGGTCACGACATCAGGGGAAAATCCGATGAACCAGGCGTCGTTGTATTCCTGGGTGGTGCCGGTCTTGCCGGCGAGTTCCCGGCCGGGGATTTGCGCGGGCGTGCCGGTGCCGCGGGCGATGACGCCCTTCATCATTTGCACGACCTGATAGACGCTTTGCGGATCCATGAGCTGTTTGCGGGTATCGGCGACGCCGGGCGGGGCGTTGGGGTCGGTGCCGTCGCAGCCCTGGCAGGGCAGCGGGGTCGCGCGATACAGCGTCACGCCGTTACGGTCCTGGACGGAATCGATCAGGCTGGGCAGAACCTCGCGCCCGCCCTCGTCGAGCCCGGCATAGGCGCCGGCCATGCGCAATATGGTGGTGTCGATGGCGCCGAGCGCGTTGGGCAGATAGTGGGTCATGGTGTCGACGATGTGAAACGCGATCGCGGTGTTGGCGACGTTGTCCATGCCGACCCGGTCCGCGACGCGGATGGTGACGAGGTTGAGCGATTTTTCGAGCGCGGTGCGGAGCGGCACCGGGCCCAGATAGCCGGGTTCGTAGTCGCCGGGGCGCCACTGGCCTTGCTGCGTGTTGAGCAGAAACGGCGCATCGAGGAAGGTTTGCGTGGGCAGGATGTTCTGCGCCATCGCGGTCAGGAACACGAACGGCTTGAACGCGCTGCCGGGCTGGCGGCTGGCCTGGGTGGCGCGGTCGAACTGGCTTTGCCGGAAGCTCCAGCCGCCGACCAGGGCCAGCACACGGCCGGTGCGCGGATCGAGCGAGACCAGCCCGGCTTCGATTTTCGGGATCTGACGCAACCGGGCGGTGGCGGCGTGGCCCGGCGCGGGCTCGACCATGACGACGTCGCCGGGGTGAAGAATATCAGCCATCCGCCGCGGCCGCGGGCCGAAGCCGGTGGTGGTTTGCGGGCGGGCCCAGGCGCAATCGGCCAGGGTGAGGCGAAGCGGGGTGGACGCGGCCGTGGGCGGCTGGCCGGGCACCGGGGCGGCGAGCGTGCCGAGGGTCGCGGTGGTGGCGTCTTCGGACACGACGACGCCGAGCTGCCAGGTGGACAGCATGCCGCGCGGCGGCGCCACCGCGGCCAGGGCGCGGGCGAAGCCGGGGCCTGGGGCGATGTGCGCGACCGGCCCGCGCCAGCCTTCATGAGCGCGGGCATATTTGAGCAAACCGGCGCGCAGAATTTGCGTGGCGTCGCGCTGCAGGGTGGGGTCGAGACTGGTGCGGATGGTCAGACCATCCTCGACCACTGGCCTGGGGCCGAACTGGGCCACCAGCTGACGGCGCACATCCTCGGCGAAATAGGTATCGGTCTGTTTGAGCTCGGGGCGGGTGAAGCCGGGCGGGATGAGCGGCTGCTGCTTGGCCGAGGCGGCCTGCGCCTGGGTGATGACCCCGGTCTCGGCCATGCGGTCCAGCACCCAGTCACGGCGCGCCTTGGCGGCATCGGGGTGGCGGTAGGGGTCGTAATTGTTGGGCGCCTTGGGCAGCGCCGCCAGGAAGGCGGCCTGTGCCGGGCTGAGCGAATCGAGGGTCGCGCCGAAATAGGTCTGGGCGGCGGCGGCGACGCCGTAGGATTGTTCGCCGAGATAGATTTCGTTGAGGTAGAGTTCGAGCACGCGCGGCTTACCGAGCGCCGAGGTCAGGCGGAGCGCCAGCAGGGCCTCGCGGATTTTACGGGCCAGGGTGAGTTTATCGCTCTCCAGCAGCATGTTGCGGGCCACCTGCTGGGTGATGGTGGAGGCGCCGATGGGGCGGCGGCCCGAGCGGTATTTGGCGATGTCGGTGATCGCGGCGCGCAGGATGGCGGCGGGATCGACCCCGGGATTGGTCCAGTAGCTCTGATCCTCGGCGGCAATGAAGGCGCCCTGGACCAGCTTGGGGATGTCCGACAGGGGGGCGTAGATGCGGCGCTCGGTCGCAAGCTCGGCCATCAGACTGCCATCGGCGGCGTAGACGCGGCTCATCACCGGGGGGTTGTAGTGGCGCAGACCCTCGACGCTGGGCAGGCCGGCGGCATACCGCTGATAGAGCGAAAGCCCGATGGCCAGGGCAACCATGCCGGTGACGACGACCAATCCGAGCCCTGCGCCGAGCAGACGGCGGGTCCATAGGAACGGCGCCGGGCGACGCGGATCCCGCGGGGTGCGTTGCCGCCCCGATCTGCGCCCCGAGGGTTCGTCCTGCCTGCCGCGCGATCCGCCCGCTGTCATGCGCGGCGTCCTAACACTTCCCGGCCGGACTGCCTATGCGCGACGCTCGCGGCAACCAACGCGATGGTCAGCCCTGCCGGGTGGGGCCGTGGATACTTGGGGCGCAGACACGGGGTTCGCGGATACGGGGGGCGTGGGCCGGAAACCGTCATGACGGGTGTCTTGCGGCAGGGCGGGCCGGCCGCTTCAGCCTTCCGTGACGATGAGGCGTGACGCGGTGGCGAAATAGGCGTCGATCGCGCGGCGCATGGCGGCGGCGACCTGCGCGCGGTGGGCGGGGCGGCGCAAGGCGGCTTCATCGGCCAGGTTGGACATGAAGCCCATCTCCACCAGCACGCTGGGGATATCGGCGGATTTCAACACCTCGAAATCGGCGTGGCGGGCGGGGTTTTCGAGCAGGGGGATGGTGGGGGCGAAGGCGCCCACGACATCATGGGCCATGCGCGCGGCCAAGGTTCGGGTTTCCTGGACGGTCAGGCTGTCGAGAATGGATTGCACCACTTTGCGGTGGCGATAGGCGGGGCCGAGGCGATCGGCCGCGTTTTCGGTGCGGGCAAGCTGGGCGGAGAGCGGATCGGAGGCGATGCGCGACGGGGTGTAGACACTGGCCCCGCGCACGCGCGGATCATGTGGCAGCGCATCGGCGTGCATGGAGACGAACAGGGTGGCGCCGCGGGCCTGGGCGCGGGCGACGCGTTCATCGAGGGGGACGAAAATGTCGGTCGCGCGGGTCATCAGCACGTGGTAGCGGCCGGTCGATTCCAACTGGCGGCGCAGTTCGAAGGCGGTATCGAGCGCGACGTGTTTCTCGTAGGTGCCGGAGATGCCGATGGCGCCAGGGTCTTTGCCGCCATGCCCGGGGTCGAGCATGAGGACGGCTTTACGGCTGGGGGGGTGATAGCGGGCGCTGCGGGCCAGGGCCCGCTCGAATAAAAAAGCCGGCAGCAGATAGCCCGCGGACACGGCGGTGGCGAGGACGGCACGGCGACCTGCCACCGGCGGACGATGCGGCATGGCACGAAACCCTTTGCAGCGCGATGCGAGGAGCTTTTAACATGCCACCTTGGGAATGTCAGCCAAAACCATGATTCCTGTGGAGGCCGACATGAAATCGGCGCCATCTTCGCGGGGTAGCTTGCGGCGTGGGGCGGATTGGGCCATGTTCGGCGCGGGTGAACCACACAACCGCCGCGCGCATTGACGCGACAGACGGCCGGGTTGGCCCGAGCCTTCCGGCGCTGCCCGGTGACCAGACCGTGATCCGATGATGGGGTGACGGGACGGCCGGGACTGAGCGCCGCGCCTTCTGAGGGTTTGGCGGTTTGCGTATGCGAACCGCTGGGCCGGACAGTTTCGACACTGCGGATCAGGGTTCCCAACCACCGATGACATCGCCGTTTCCCCCCATACCAGACCGGTGCGCCAGCGCACCGCAGGGTGGGCGTGGCGCGGCGCGGCGTGGCCTGAAACGCGGGGTGGCTTTTCCCACAACGTATTGCCGCCAGCCGCCCGGAAACGGGCGCAAGCCGGCGCCCCGGAGTTTTCGACTTCATGACCAAACGCATGCTGATAGACGGCACCCACGCGGAAGAAACGCGCGTGGTGGTACTGGACGGCACCCGGCTTGAAGACTTCGACGTCGAGACATCGACCAAGAAACAACTGAAGGGGAATATCTACCTCGCCAAGGTGGTGCGGGTGGAACCGAGCCTTCAGGCCGCCTTCGTGGAGTATGGCGGCAACCGTCACGGGTTTCTCGCATTCGGTGAAATTCATCCGGATTATTACCAGATACCGGCAGCCGACCGGCAGCGGCTGATTGCCCTGCAGGAGGAGGAAGCCCGCGCCGCCGAGGCCGAGGAGGACGCGGCGGCCGAGGCCGAGGCGCGTGGCGCCGGCCCCGAGGCGGCGGCGGACGCAGACACGGGCCCAGCCGAGGCGCTGGCGATGGCCGCGCCGGCGCAGGTGAGCGCCGAGGTCAGCGCCGAGGCGCTGCTGGCGGCTGATGCCGCGGCTTTGGCGGAATTCGGGCTGAGGCTTGCGCCGGATGGCGAGATTACCGGCAGTGAGGACGCGGTGCACGCCCTGCGTGAGGCGCTGGCGGAAGAGACGCGCGCGAGCGGCCCGACCGTGGAAGCGGCGGCGGAAACCCTGGTCGGCGATGTGCCCGAACTCGGGTCGTTCGGTGAGACGGGCGACCGGCCGGTGATCGAGGCCGACGACGCGGAAAGCGGGGATGCGGCCGAAGGCGGGGCCGCAGAGGCGCCCCCGCCCGAAACCCTGGGTGGTGAGACCGAGGCCGGCGAGGACCGCGAGCGGCGGACCACGTCGTCGCGGCTGCTGCGCAATTACCGTATTCAGGAAGTGATCCGGCGTCGCCAGATATTGCTGGTGCAGGTGGTCAAGGAGGAGCGCGGCGCCAAGGGCGCGGCGTTGACCACCTATATTTCACTGGCCGGACGGTTCTGTGTATTGATGCCGAATTCCCCGCGCGGCGGCGGTATTTCGCGCAAGATAACCTCGGTCGCGGATCGGCGACGGCTGAAGGAAGTGACCGCCGAGCTCGATCTGCCGCGCGGCATGGGGCTGATCGTGCGCACCGCCGGCGCCGCGCGGCCCAAGGCCGAGATCATGCGTGATTGCGAGTATCTGCTGCAATTATGGGACGAAATTCGCGAAACCACCCTGAAATCGATAGCGCCGGCGTTGATTTACGAGGAGGCGAGCCTGATCCGGCGCTCGATCCGGGATGTGTATTCCCGCGATGTCGAGGAAGTGCTGGTGGCGGGCGAACCGGCCTGGCGGGCGGCACGCGACCAGATGCGGCTGTTGATGCCGAGCCATGCCAACAAGGTGCGGCTGTGGGCCGACCCCACGGGCACGCCGATATTCGTGCGCCACGGGGTGGAAGCGCAACTGGACGCGATGTTCGGCCGCAGCGTGCCGCTGAAGTCGGGCGGGTATCTGGTGATCGACCAGACCGAGGCGCTGGTTTCGATCGACGTCAATTCCGGCCGCTCGACGCGGGAGCGGAATATCGAGGAAACCGCGCTCCGAACGAATTTGGAGGCGGCGGAGGAGGTGGCGCGGCAGTTGCGGCTGCGCGACCTCGCCGGGCTGATCGTGATCGATTTCATCGACATGGAAACCCGGCGCCACAACGTGATGGTGGAAAAACGCCTGAAGGACGCGCTGAAAACCGACCGCGCGCGCATTCAAGTGGGCACGATCAGCGCCTTCGGGCTGATGGAAATGAGCCGCCAGCGGCTGCGGCCGAGCCTGGCCGAGACGAGCCTGGTGGCCTGCCCGCATTGCGAGGGCACGGGGCATGTGCGCTCGACCGAGGGCGCGGCCATCACGACGCTCCGCGCGATCGAGGAAGAGGGGGCGAAGCGGCGCAGCGCCGAAATTCTGGTGTCGGTTCCCGCGGCGGTGGCCCTTTATATGCTGAACCATAAGCGGGAGCGGCTGCGCGCGATCGAGACCCAGATGGGGATGGTGGTGCAATTCGCGACCGATACGACGTTGCTGCCGGGGGCTTCGCGGATCGAGCGGCTGCGCGCTTTCAGCGAGGCGGACGCGGCGCGGATCGTCGAGGCGGGGGGTGGCGCGCCCCCGGCCGATTTGCCCGAGACGATTGCCGCGACCGAGGCGGTGCCCGAGATGGCGGCCGCGATGCCGGCGGCGGAAACCACGGCGGACGCGGCGGACGCGGTGGACGCGGCCGAGACCGCCAGCGGCCGGCGGCGGCGGCGGCGGCGGCGGCGTGGCGGGCGACGCGATGAAGGGCGCGGCGAGTTGGCCAATGATGAGGCCGGCGGCGAGGACGAGGCCGGTGGCGAGGACGATGACGCCCGGCCGGAGCAACCCATGGCCCTGGCCGACACGGCGACACCGCCAGCAGCCCAGAGGAGCGCCATAGCCACCGAGGCTTCGGCATACCCTGACAGCGGCGAGGCCGTGACCGGGGCGGACGAGACGCGGGATTCGGGGGGGCGGCGGCGCGGACGGCGAGGTGGCCGGCGGCGTCGGCGCGATACCCAGGACGAGACGGCGGTGACGGCAACGGAGGTTGCGCCGGCAGGGTATCAGGGCCCGACCCCGGCAGACCCGTTCGGCGTGCCGTTTGATATTTTCGACGCGCTGGAACAGGCGGAAATGCGTGCCACCGCCAGCCAGGCGGCGGGTTCGCCCGCCACCCGGCCCGAGGTGACGGCCGCCACGCCCGACGCCCCGGCGCCCCGGCCCGAGCCCGCACCCACGCCCACGCCCGAGGCCGAGGCCGTGCCAGAGGCCGTGCCCGTGCCCGAGGCCGTGCCCGAGCCCGCGCCCGATGCCGTGCCACGGGCCGTGCCCGATGTCGTGCCACGGGCCGCGCCCGATGCCCCGCTCGCCGTGACCGAGACCGCGGATGCGGAAGCGCCGGTGAAGCCGGTGAAGCCGAAGGTCCGGCGCACGCGCCGCAAACCCGCCGCGGAGGTGCCGCCCGAGGCGCAAGCCGAATTGCTGCACCCGGCGCACGCCGAAGCCCCCGCCCCGGAGATGGGCACGGCGCAAACCGCGCCCGCCGCGCCCGCTCCTGCCGCGCCCCACTCTGGCGCGCCCGACCCTGCCGCATCTGGCCGCGACACCGTGGACGCGCCCTTGGATTCCGGGACCGCGCTGCCGACGACCCCTACGCCGGTATTGGTGGATCAAGCGCCGGCCGCGCCGCGGCGCGGTTGGTGGCGGCGCTGAACCGCTCTGACCTGCCCGGCGCCAACTGAGCGATGACCGCGGATTGGCTGCATCGGCTGGTGCACAGCTATGGGCTGGGCTTCGTGTTCGTGGTGCTGGTGCTGGATTCCGGCGGGCTCCCGCTGCCTGGAGAGACCGCGATGATTGCCGCCGCTTTCTATGCCGCGCGCAGCCACAGCGTTTCACCCTGGTCGCTGTTCCTGGTTTCCGCGGCGGGCGCCATTCTGGGCGCGGTTCTGGGCTATGCGTTGGGCTGGCGGTTCGGCACGCGGCTGCTGACGCGGCTTGGGCCGCGTTTCGGCTATAACGCCGACCGGCAGTTGGTGGCGCATTATCTGATCGACCGCTACGGCGCGGTGCTGATCGGGGCCGGGCGGTTTTTCGCGGTGCTCAGACCCGTGGAAAACGTGCTGGCGGGGGCGACGGGCATGGCGATTCGACCGTTCATGGCCGGCAATGTCGCGGGCGGTCTGGCCTGGACCGCGCTTTACTGCTTCGGTATTTACTT
>JAJXVA010000108.1 GCA_021782435.1 Pseudomonadota bacterium | reverse complement strand
CGGCCGCCGCGGCGCTGGTGCTGGCGCTGCTGCCCGGCCTGCCGGCGCTGCCCTTTCTGGCGCTGGCCGGACTTGCCGGTGGGGCCGCCTGGTTACGCCACAAACATCCGCATGTGGCGGCCGAGGATGTGGTCGAGGTCGCGGCGCCGCCGAGCACCGAATCGCCGATCGCGGATGCGCTGCGCATCGATGCGATCCGGCTCGAGTTGGGCTATGCGCTGCTGTCGCTGGCGGGCGGCGATACGCCGCGCCTGACCGAGCAGATCAAGGGTCTGCGGCGCGCAATTGCCGGGGAATTCGGCTTCGTGCTGCCGCCGGTGCGGATTCAAGACAATATGCAGTTGCCGGCCGAGACCTATGTCGTGCGCATCAAGGAAATAGAGGCGGGGCGGGGGGAATTGCGGCCGACCGCGCTGCTGGCCATGGACCCGTCGGGCAAACTGCCGGAGCTGGCGGGCGAGCGCACGCAGGAGCCGGCCTTCAACCTGCCCGCGCTGTGGATTTCGCCCAACCTGCGTGAGGAGGCGGTGTTTCGCGGCTGCACCGTGGTCGACCCGTCCAGCGTGCTGACCACGCACCTGACCGAGATCGTGCGCGAGAATATGGCCGAGCTGCTGACGTATGCGGATACCCAGAAATTGC
The DNA here is from genome assembly GCA_021782435.1 of Pseudomonadota bacterium. Classification (GTDB taxonomy): domain Bacteria; phylum Pseudomonadota; class Alphaproteobacteria; order Acetobacterales; family Acetobacteraceae; genus JAJXVA01. The sequence continues at coordinate 7,349 of JAJXVA010000108.1, read as the reverse complement.
TCGATGACCTGCCCCGCGATCATGCGCGGCTGGTGGGGGATCTCGTTCCCGGGGTGGTATCGCTGGGCCTCGTGCAGCGTGTGCTGCAGGGCCTGCTGGCGGAACGCGTGTCCATCCGGGATTTGCCGACCATTCTGGAAGGCATACAGGAAGCGTGTGGCGGCGCCGCGCGACCGGCCACGGTCATACTGGCGCATGTGCGCACCCGGCTGGCACGGCAACTGAGCGATGCCCATGCCGGCGCGAATGGCATTGTGCACCTGGTGGTGCTTTCGCCCGACTGGGAGATGGCTTTCGCGGAAAGTCTGGTGGGGCCCGCCGAGGACCGGCAACTGGCCATGGCGCCTTCACGTTTACAGGAATTTTTCGGGCGACTGCGCCAGGTGTTCGACAATCTGTCGGCGGAGGCCGATACGCCGGTGGTGCTGACCAGCCAGACCGTGCGGCCCCATGTGCGCGCCATCGTCGAGCGGGTGCGGCCGACGACGGCGGTGCTGGCGCAATCGGAAATTCACCCGCGGGCGCGCATCCGCACCGTGGCGACGTTGTAGGCGCCGATGCGGCTGAAGCTCTATCGCGGCCCGACCGTGGCCGAGGCGATGCGCCAGGTACGCGCCGAACTGGGGCCGGACGCGCTGATACTGGGGACCCGCACGGTGCGCGGTGTGGTGGAGCTGACCGCCGCGCTGGAGCCAGGGCCGGTGGTGCCCCCGACGCCCGCGGAACCGCCCCTGGCCCCCCCGCGCGCGGCGACCGCCGCCACGCCGGGCACCGCACTGACGGCGTTTCATGGCCTGACCGGCGTGCTTGGCCAGCGCCTGGCGGACCCCGCGCTGGAACCGGCCCTGGCCAGGGTGTTCCGCTTCGCGCCGCTGGCCTTCCGGCCGATGCCGCTGCTGTTCGCGGGGCCACCCGGCGCCGGCAAAACCTGCACCGTGGCCCGCCTGGCCACGCGGCTGGTGCTGGCGGGCGCGAAACCCATGGTGATCACCACCGATGGGCAGCGCGCCGGCGCGGCGGAGCAACTGGCCGCCTATACGCGGCTGCTCAAGCTCGACCTGATGGCCGCGACGCAACCCTTGTCGCTGGCGCACGCGCTCAGCCGCCGCCCGGACGGCGCGCCGGTACTGATCGACATGGCCGGCACCGATTGCCGTGAGCCGGGCGGACGGGACGAAGTGGCGGCCCTGGCCACCGCCGCCAACGCCCAACTGGTGCTGGTGCTGCCGGCGGGCCTGGATGAAACCGAGGCCACCGAGATTGCCGCCAGCTTCGCCGAGGCCGGAGCCGACCGCGCGGTGGTGACCCGGTTGGATGCCACCCGCCGCCTGGGCAGCCTGCTGCACGCCGTTCACGCCGCCGGGCTGGCCCTGGCCGAGGCCGGCCTTTCCCCCCACCCCGCGAACGGGCTTCAACCGATGACCGCATCCCTCCTTGCCTCCCGGCTGCGCCGGCCGCTGACGCCACACGCGACCGAGCCGCCACGCCCATCCGCCGCGGCGGGCGGGAACCGCCGATGACCGCGCCGGCAAACCCTGGCCCGGAGCGGGGGCGGCTGATCGCGGTTGCCTCGGGCAAGGGAGGGGTGGGCAAGACGTTCCTGGCGATCACGCTGGCCCACGCGATGGCGGCGCGGGGAAGCCGGGTTCTGCTGTTCGACGGCGATCTTGGCCTTGCGAATATCGATATTCAGCTCGGGCTGGTTCCCGCGCGCGATATCGCGACCCATGTCGGGACGGCGGCGGGCGTGCTGGCCGCGGTTCAGCCCTGCCCGCCTTGCGGCTTCGACTGGCTGCCCGGCCGGTCGGGCGCGGCCCACCTGACCGCGCTGGCGGAAACCACGCTGGCCCAGTTGCTGCACGGGCTGCGCGCGGCGACCGACCGTTATGACGTGGTGATCGCGGATCTTGCCGCCGGGATCGACCCGCCGGCACGGCGCATCGCCGCCACCGCCGATACGCTGCTGCTGGTTGCGACCGATGACCCCACCAGCCTGACCGACGCCTACGCGGTGCTGAAACTGCATGCCGCCGATGGCGGCAGCACCGACCGCGCGGTGGTGATCAATCAGGTACAGAGCCCCGCCGAAGGCCGGCGCGCATTCCATACACTGGCGCGGGCCGCCGAGAATTTTCTCGGGATTACGCCAAGGCTGGCCGGCACCGTTCGGCGCGACCCGCGCGTGCGGGACACGATCCGCCACCAGACGCCGCTGCTGACCCGCCACCCGCAAGCCCCGGCCGCGGCGGACATTGTGGCGCTTGCGCGGGATTTGACGCCGGAGCGACGGGTGGCGCGGGGGGGGGAGCGGGTTCCTGCCGCGGGCGCGGCCGATCCCGGGCCGCCTGGCGGCCGGAAGGATGCCTGAGCTACGCGCCCGGAGCTACGCGCCCGGTAAGGCCGGGGAACGCCGGGGGGCTGGGGCGGCTGCCGGCGCTGCCGGGGCTGCCGGAGCTGCCGGGGCTGCCGGAGCCAGGGCTGAGCGCGACATTCTGCCAGGGGCGCGATGACACGAATAGCGCTGCCCCGTTTACGCCGGCCGCCGCTGGCGGCAGAGCCGAGCCGTGGCCCCCCGACCGACCCGCCTCGTCCCTCGTGGTGCTTAAAAACCCCGACCCCGCGTCCCAGATGCAGGGGCATGAACCTTCATGCGGACCTTTCCCTGCCGGCGATGGTGGACAGCGATGCCCTGCCCTGGGTGAACTCGCCCATGGCCGGGGTGGAGCGCCGGATGCTGGAGCGGCAGGGCGAGGAGGTGGCGCGCGCGACATCGCTGGTGCGGTATGCGCCCGGCTCGGCGTTTTCAGCCCATACCCATGGTGGGGGTGAGGAGTTTCTGGTGCTGGACGGGGTGTTCTCGGACGAGACCGGGGATTTTCCGGCCGGATGGTATGTGCGCAACCCGCCCGGATCGCGGCATGTGCCGAGCAGCGCGCCGGGTGCCGTGATTCTGGTCAAGCTGCGCCAGATGCCGGATGCGGAAACCGAGCCGCGGCGCCTGGACACCGCCGACCCCGGGCTTTGGCAGGACGTGGCGCCTGGATTGCGCGCGGCGACCCTGTTCGCGGCGCCGTGGGAACGCGTGGACTTGCTGCGCCTCGCACCCTGTCATGCGGGCGGGGCCGAAACCTGGCCGCGCGGCGCCGAATTTTTCGTGGTCGAGGGGGCGGTGACGCTGAACGGAACGAAGCTGGGGGCGCGTGGGTGGGCGCGGTTTCCGGCGGGCGCCACGGTGGTGCTGGCGTCGGAGCCGGGGGCGCTCGTCTACCGCAAAACCGGACATCTCGGCTGACCCCGGATACCTCGGCCGACCGCCGCGGCGTTACCCCGCGGGGCGCCAGCCCATGCGTTCGGCGAGCCAGGTGCGCAGTTCCAGCAGCGCGGCGCCGCCGGGGGAAATGGCCCGCAGCAGTGTTGCGGCGGCCGAGGCGAGCATGACATCGACCGAGGCGGACAGATCCTCGCCCACCGCCTTGCGGCCGGCGTTGCGCCAGATGGCGACCGCGGCGGCGGGGATGAGGCTGGGCAGGACCAGCGTGTAGCGCAGTTGGGCGGCCCCGGCGGCGCAGAGCCAGGCATCGTATTTGGGGCCACGCGGCAGGGGGCTGCCGCGCGCGGCGGCATATTCCGCGAGGGTGGGCAGGTTCGGAGCCCGCACGTCGCGCGCGACCTCGCCACCGGCCTGGGGCGTGCCGAGGGTACACAAGGCGACGAGGCCGTGATAGCGCCCGAGCGTGGCGGGCACACCCGGGCCGCGCAGCAGCACGGCATCGACCTGATCCTGGGCGAGCGCGGTGAGCGCCGCTTCGGGGCTGGCCATGCCCGCGACCGGGCGCACCCGCGCGCCCATGAGGTCCAGCCCGAGCAGGGCCGCGAGGCTGGGGCTGACCGGACCCTGGCTGGCCACCCGCACGGTTTTACCGGGCAGAATACTGGCGCCCGCGCGCGCGATGACGAAACCGGGCAGGGTGGAGGCCATGACCGCGAGCCAGCGCGATGGGTCGAAATGGACCCGGCTGTCTCCGGCGAGCCAGGCGAGAGGCGCCGCCCCCGGCACCATCAGCGCGGTGCCGCCATCGAGGGTGGCCTCGACCATGAACTGGTTGGCGCCGGTCACGCCATCGATGCCACCGACAGGACGGCGGACCATGGCGGTGTCGGGGGGCAGACCGGCCACCAACCCCGGCAGCATGGTGTGCGCCGCCTGGTCGAGCGCGCCGCCGACCGGGCCCGCGACCATCAGGGTCACGTCATGCGGAAACGCATCCGCGGCCACACCGAGCCGGGGCAGGGCGAGGGCACCACCGGCCAAGGCCAGCCCGCCCAGAACCCCGCGCCGTGTGCAGCGCCCACCGGTCATTCGTCGTAGGTGACCAGGGCGGAAAACGGCACGTCCAGCCGGTCGCGGCCATTGAGAAAGGACAATTCGATCAGGGTTGCCGCACCGGGCACCACCGCGCCCTGGCGGCGCAACAGGTTGATGCCCGCGGTCATGGTGCCGCCGGTTGCGAGCAGATCATCGACCACCACCACGCGTTGGCCGTCCTCGACCGCGTCGGCCTGCATTTCGATCCGGTCGGTGCCGTATTCGAGCGCGTAATCCAGCCCGACCGTTTCCCCCGGCAGCTTGCCGCGCTTGCGCAGCATGATGAAGCCGAGACCGAGCTTGAGCGCCAGCGGCGCCGCGAGCAGGAAGCCGCGGCTTTCGATACCGGCCAGCATGTTGGGGGAATAGGCGCTGACGATTCGCGCCAGCCGACCCATGGCCACCTGCCAGGCATCGGGGTGCCGGAGCAGGGTGGAGATATCGTAGAACAAAATGCCGGGCTTCGGAAAATCGGGAATGCCGCGAATGTGGTGCTTGAGGTCCATGGCGGCGTGACGGCGTCCTTTGCTGGGCTGGGTGCCACCGCCTCCTATAGCCGGGTTGGCGCCCCTGGCAAGCGCGGTGCCCGCTGGCGCGACGTGTTTCGCTAAATGAGAGAATGTTTTTTCACGTGACTTGATCATGAATTGAATATTCGGATCATCGGGCTCATACTCACGCGGTAATGAGGCAGGCCGATCCGATCGCGGCGTTCCGCGCCGGCATGGCACAGACGGAGGCGGAAGCCGTGCGGCTGGCCAGCCTGGGCGCGCTGCGCGCGTCTGGCCTGGTGGATGCGGGGTTTTACGCGGGACGACGCGGGGCGCTGCCGCCCGACCGGGACGTGGTGGCGGATTGGCACGACATCGGCTGGCGGCTGGGGTGCTGGCCGAACCCGTATTTCGACCCCGACTGGTATCGTGGCGCCTACGACGATGTGGCCGCGGCCGAGACCGACCCGCTGCTGCACTATGTGTGCTATGGCGAACCCGAGGGCCGCCGGCCGGTGGCATGGTTCGACCCGGAATGGTATCGCGCCCGCTACGCGGTGCCGGCCGGGTGCCATGCGCTCACGCATTTTCTGCGCAACCGGACGCGGGGCCATGCGCCGATACCGGAATTCGACGCCGAATGGTATCTGGCCACCTACCCCGACGTGGCCGCGGCCGACATGGACCCGATGGAGCACTACCTGGTGCGGGGCTTCCGCGAGGGCCGCGACCCCGCGCCCGGGTTCGATACGCGCTATTACCGCTGGCGCTACCTGCGCGACGCACCGGATGCAGTGCCGCTGGTGCATTACCTCAGGCATCGGCAGGGAAATACGCCCGCCACCACCATGCCGGCGGAGGAGGTGACGCCGGCGCGGGAGGTGGCGCGCTTCACCCGCCCGGGGCCGCTGTTCGAACCCCTGGCCGACCCGGTTGCCTGCCCGCCTTCGGTGCTGGCGCTGGCGTTCTATCTGCCGCAATTTCATGCCATCGCGGAAAATGACGGGTGGTGGGGCGAAGGCTTCACCGAATGGACCAACCTGCCACGCGGCCAGCCGCGCTTTGCCGGGCACTACCAGCCCCGCGTGCCGCGCGACCTGGGCCATTACCGCGCCGACGACGCGGCGACACTGCGGGCGCAGGCGGACCTTGCCGCCGGCGCCGGCTTCGGCGGCTTCGTTTTCTATTATTACCGGTTTGGGAACAAACGCCTTCTGGAACGGCCGCTGGATCTGTTCGCCGGCCCGGACGGGCCGGATTTTCCGTTCTGCCTGATGTGGGCCAACGAGAACTGGACCCGCGCCTGGGACGGCGCGGAGACGGATGTCCTGATGGCGCAGACCCATGACGCGGCCGAGGAACCCGCCCTGGTGCGGGATTTTTTGCGCTATTTCGCCTCACCCCGATATATCCGGCTGGAGGGGCGGCCGCTGCTGATGGTGTACCGGCCGGGTAACCTGCCCGAGGGCGGGCTGGCACGGTTGCGCCGCAGCTTCGCCCGCCACGGCAGCACGCCGATTTTCGTGATGGCGCAAAGCTTCGGCGCCGAGGACCCGCGCGGCCTCGGCTTCGATGCGGCGGTCGGGTTTCCGCCACATGGCCTGGTGAACCGGGCGAGCCCGATCAACCATCGGCTGGCCCTGCTCGACCCGGAATTCTCGGGGCAAGTTTACGACTATGAGGAACTGGCGGCGGTCGCGGCCGCGGCGCCGCGGCCGGATTATCCGTATATTCCCTGTGTGGTTCCGGGCTGGGACAATGATGCCCGCCGCCCCGGCCGCGGCATGAGCCTGCACGGGGCGACACCGGCGGCCTTTGCCGCGTGGCTCGCCACCGCCTGCGCGCGGGCGCGGGACGCGCCGCTGCGGGGCACGCCGGTGGTTTGCGTCAATGCCTGGAACGAATGGGCGGAGGGCGCCTATCTGGAGCCGGACCAGCATTTCGGCGCCGCTTTCCTGAACGCGGCGATGCGGGTGCTGCGCGGCGCCACGGCCGCGGCCGCGCCCGAGGCGCTGTTCGTGCTGCACGATGCGTTTCCCGCTGGCGCGCAGTTGCTGGTGCTGCACCTGGCCCGCGCCTGGCAACGCGCGCACGGGCTCGCGCCGGTGTTCCTGTTGCTGGGCGATGGCGCGTTGCGCGCACGGTTCGCGCAACTGGGCCCGGTGCATCTGGCGCCGAGCCTGGACGCCGTGCCCGCGCTTGCCCGGATTCTGGCGGCGCGGGTTGCCGCCTGTGTGGTGGGATCGGCCGCGGCGGCGGGTGCGGTGCCGGCCCTGGCCGAGGCCGGGTTGAAGCCGGTGCTGCTGGTGCAGGAGATGCCCGGGCTGCTGGCGGCGCGCGGCCTGGCGGGGGCGCTGCGCGCGGCCTTGCCGTTGGCGCAGGCGGTGGTGTTTCCCGCTGCCGCCGCGCGCGATGCGGTGGCGGAGTTTCTGGCGACCGACCTGAGCGCCGCGCCTTTGCTGGCGCAGGGACCCTATCAGCGCTTGCGGCGC
>JAJXVA010000107.1 GCA_021782435.1 Pseudomonadota bacterium | reverse complement strand
GGGGTGGGTCAGTCGCGGTGGTGTCATGGCTCGAACCCTGGTGGGGTGGGCAGGTCGGGGTGGCAGACACACAGCGCCTTGAACAGCGCGCCCATCGCCTCGGGGGCGGCCAGGCGCTGCGCCGCCCGCATCAACCCCAGCGCCTGTGCCGTCGGCAATCCCGCCGCCAGCCGTCCGGCGCGCTGATAGAGGCCCAGCCGCTCGAGCAGCGCGCCTTGCTTCATGGGCCCGTGTACCGCCGCCCCCGCCGCGCGGGCCGCCGCCGCCAACCGGGCAAAATCCACGTGCGCGGTCAGGTCCGCCTCGCCCGGCGCCGCCAGCCGCTCGGCCCTTTCCCTCCCGCGCAGGGCCTGAAGACTATCCCCGGCGGCCGACCGCGCGGGTCCATAATCCAGCAGTAAGGCCGCCCCGCCATGCCGCGCCACCCGTCCCGCCACCGCCGCCACGAAACCCAGCGCGGCTTCATTGATCTCCACCACCTCGCCCTCGGCGGCGTCGAACCCGACCGGTACCGGCGGCACACCCGGCCGTTCCACGAACGTGTCGCCAGCGACATAGCGTTCGGTCCAGCCAAACCCTCGGCGCACGAACTGTCGTATCGGCAGCGCGTCCAGAAACTCATTCGCCAGCACGATCATCGACCCGGGTGGCACGCCGTCCAACCCTTCGTGAAACATCGCGCCCGGCAGGCGCGCACCCTGCGCGGCCCGCAGCGCGGGCGAGGTTTCCAGCAAATGGATCCGCGCCGCGGCCAGAAAATCGGGGGCAACCCGCCCCAGCGCCCGGGTGGCATCCGCCATCAGCGTGCCGCGTCCCGGCCCCGCTTCCACCCACAGCACGGTCTCGGGCGCCCCCATCTGCCGCCACACCACCGCCGACCAGGCGCCCAGAATCTCACCGAACATCTGTCCGATCTCGGGCGCGGTGGTGAAATCCGCGTAAGGGTCATGGCCCGCGTAGTATGCCGCGTTGGCGGCGGCCATGAACCGGTCCAGCCGCGTCGCCGTCACGCGTTGGTGGCAACCAGCGGTGCCGGGTGCCGCCGCGCCCAGGCGATCAGTCCCAGCCCGGCCACGAACATCGGCAGGCTGAGATACTGGCCCATCGTCAGTCCCAACCACAGATAGCCAAGTTGCGGGTCCGGCTGGCGAAACATCTCGCCCACGAAGCGCGCGATCGCGTAGCCGGTCAGAAACGTTCCGGTCAGCATCCCGTAATGCAGCCGCACGGTCTCGCGCCGGGCCATCCGGTACAACACGGTGAAAAGGATCACGCCTTCCATCAGGCATTCATACAATTCGCTCGGGTGCCGCGGCACGATCAGCCCGTCCACCGGCGCGCTGTCAGGATAGATCATCGCCCAGGGCAGCCAGGGCGGCGCCGGCCGTCCCCACAACTCGCCATTGATGAAATTCGCGATCCGCCCGAAGCCCAGCCCGATCGGAACCGCCACCGCTATCCGGTCGGCAAACCCCAGGATTTTGATGTGGTTTCGCCGGCAGAACAGGAAAATCGCCAAGGCCACGCCCAGCATGCCGCCATGAAAGCTCATGCCGCCATGCCACACTTCCAGCGCCCCGAGCGGATGCGCCATATACAGCGGCAGGTTATAGAACAGCACATAGCCAATCCGCCCGCCCAGAACCACGCCCAGCACGGCCCAGGTCAGGAAGTCATCCACCTGGTCCAGGGTCGCCACCACCGGGCTCTGCCGCACCAGCTTGCGCACCAGCCGCCAGCCCAGCAGCAGGCTGACGATATAGGCCACAGCGTACCAGCGAATGCTGATCGGCCCCAGATGCAGCATCACCGGGTCGATTCGTGGAAATATCAGGGGCTGGGTCATGGTATCCGCTATCTCGGTCAGCAATACGGGCTCGGGCTGCGCAGATATTCCCGCACATAGCGGGTCACGCCCTCTTCCAACGTCGTGAACGATCGCCGGTAGCCGGCGGCGCGCAGCCGCAGGGTCGAGGCCTCCGTGAAGTTCTGGTATTGCCCGCGCAGGGCTTGCGGCATCGGAATGAACTCCGCCGCTTCCGCCACTCCGGCCGCCCGGCACACCGCATGGGCCAGGTCGAGATAGGTCCGTGCCTGACCCGTGCCGAGGTTGTAAAGACCGCTTGGCACATTTTCGGTGGTCAGCAACCAGCGCATCACCGCTACCACGTCATCCACCCAGATGAAGTCGCGCATCTGCGCCCCATCGGCCAGATCCGCCCGGCCGGAGCGGAACAACCGGGGGGCCAACCCCTGCGCCACCTCGTCGTATTTGACCTTCACCACCGAGATCATCGACCCTTTGTGGTATTCGTTCGGCCCATAGACGTTGAAAAACTTCAGCCCCGCCCAAAACGGCGGCGCCGCGCCGCCCGCGGCCAACTGGCGCGCCACCCACAGATCGAAGGCATGCTTGGTCCAGCCGTACAGGTTCAGCGGTCGCAATCGCTGCAGATACGTGAGCGACCCATCATCATCGAACCCGCACGACCCATCCCCATAGGTCGCGGCCGATGACGCATAGATCAGCCGCACGTCGTGCGCCGCGCACCAGCGCCAGATCCGTTGCGAAAGCGCCACGTTATTCGCCCAGGTGTGGTCGCCATCCACCGCCGTGGTGGCGCTCACGGCGCCCAGATGCACCACTGCGTCCAGCCTCTTGTGGGCGGCAAGCCAGCCATCCAGCTCCTCCGGCGGTACGATCTCATCGGGCGGATGCCCCGCCAGGTTGCGCCATTTGCCGCTGTCGCGCAGCCGGTCGGCAACGACCGTGCGTTGCCCTTCGGCTGACAGCGCCGCCTGCAACACCGACCCAATGAACCCCGCGCCACCTGTAATCAGGATCATGCGCGCGCCTATACATCAGGCTTGGAGTGAGGCGATAGACGACCCATTTCCATTTTGCGTCGCGGGGTGGGCCCGCTCGGCGCCGGAGGCGATGACCATGTCCAGCGAAAGACCGCGTTTCCTCGACGATCTGGCCGGCGTCGCCGGTGGTGCGATGTCCGCCCTGGTCGGGTTGCGCGACGAGATCGAGGCCATGATCAAGGCCAGGCTCGATGAAGCCATCCGTCGGCTCGATCTCGTGCGCCGGGATCAGTTCGATGCCTTGGTCGATCTTGCCTCTCATGCCCGTACGGGCCAGGAAGCGGCCGAGGCGCGTCTCGCCGCGCTCGAGGTTCGCGTTGCCGCGCTCGAGGCCGGCGCCATCAACGCGACACCTGACGGTCAATGACGCGCTTGCCCGCGTTCTCCGCTTGCGGCGCGCCATCGCCATCCATACGCTGATTTTGCGGCCGCCGCTCCAAGCCTCCGGCCATGGGTTGACGCGCAGTCCTCATCCCGGCAGGCCTTATCGGCGCCGCATCGGCCGCCCTCTTGTCGGGAGACAAGCCATGACCGCCCTTTCCCTCGTCCATCCGGACAGAACCCCGAATCCGCTCGACGTGATCGAGCAAATCATTTCCGCCAATGACTGGGCGTTCGACCGTCGCAGCGATTGTGAAATGGCGGCCGAGGCGCCGGGCAAATGGTGCGATTACGGTCTCTATTTCAGTTGGTCGCGGGAAATCAGCGCCATGCATTTTACCTGTACGGTCGACCTTAAAGTACCGGAACGCCGCCGCCCCGCGCTTTACGAGCTTCTGGCGCTTGGCAACGAAAAGCTCTGGATCGGCCATTTCGGCATGGATAGCGATGACGGTATGCCGGTCTTCCGCCATTCCGTGCTGTTGCGCGGCGCCACCGGCGCTTCCTCGGAAAGCCTTGAGGATATGGTCGATATCGCCATCACCGAGTGCGAGCGGTTCTTCCCGGCCTTCCAGTTCGTGCTCTGGGGCGGAAAATCCCCAAGTGACGCGCTGGCCGCGGCTCTGCTCGAATGCGCCGGAGAGGCCTGAGCCGCTTATGCCGCCCCGCTTGTTGCTGATCGGCGGTGGCCGCATGGGCTCCGCTCTCGCCGCCGGTTGGGCCGAGCAGACGCTTGGCCCCTCCTTCGCGGTCGACCCAGCCCGCCCGCAACTGCCGGGGCTACAGGTCGTCGCCGATTTGGCCGATCTGCCCCGAGGGTTCATTCCGGATTGCGTGGTGCTGGCGGTGAAGCCGCAAATGGCGCCGGATATCCTGCCCAGGCTCGCGCCGCTGACCCAAGGCGCGGTGTTCCTGTCCATCATGGCCGGCCACAGCCTTGCCGGGCTGGGGCGGTTTCTGGGCACAGCCGCCGCCATCGTGCGCGCCATGCCCAATACGCCCGCAGCCATCCGCCGCGGCATCTCGGTCGCCTGCGCCGGAGCTCATGTGGGCGAGTCCCAGGCTGTTCTCTGTGACGCCCTGCTGCGCGCCGTCGGTGACGTCGCCTGGACCAGCCACGAGCCGGACCTCGATGCGGTCACCGCCATTTCCGGTGGCGGGCCAGCTTACGTCTTTCTTCTCGCGGAATTGCTGGAACAGGCCGGTCTCGAGCAGGGCCTGTCACCCGAACTCGCCCGCCGGTTGGCCCGCCGAACCCTGAGCGGTGCTGGCGCCCTGCTGGACGCGGACCCGGCAGATGCCGCCGATCTGCGTCGCGCGGTTACCAGCCCCAAGGGCACCACCGAACGCGCGCTGGCCGTCCTAATGGCAGATTGGCCAGACAGCGTCAGTCGCGCCATCGACGCCGCCACCGAACGCTCTCGCGAACTCGGTCAGTAGAGCATCTGCCGCACATACCGCTGCCTGCTGCGGCACGGCGGCGCCGAAGCCTCAACGCCGCCGTCTCTCGCTTAGCTCAGATGTTTCGCCAGATGCTTGTTCATTTCGAACATCGTCACCTTGTCCGTACCAAAAATCGGGCGCAGCGCGGCGTCGGCTAAAATTTCGCGTTTGTTCGCCGGGTTCTGCAGGTTCTTTTCCTTGATGTAGCTCCAGACCTTGCTCACCACCTCGCCCCGGGGAATGGGACCGGCGCCGACGATCACCGCGAGTTGTGGCGAAGGCTTGAGCGGGGTCTGCAAAGCGTTCGGTGCGCCGCTACGCGCCGGTTTGGCGGCTGGCTTCGTGGAGGCCGCCGGCTTTGCCTTGGCGGTGGGAGGTTTTGCGGGGGATTTGGCCATGATCTTGCCCTGACTGTTTGCCGTCCTGCCTGGTTGCGGTGGACGGATACCGCTGTGGTGCCGGAAACGTCCGCCCGGCCGCACAACACGTGGCCTAGGCCCGAGACTCGGAGCTCGCAGCCACGCCACGCCACGCGCCACCCTTCCGGCACTGTGGCCCGGCGTCAAGCACCGATCCCGAAGCCTGCGTCGTTTTTCCGTCTGATCCCGCGCCACTCCCCGGCCTGATCGTCGTCAGCGACCGCAACATCGCTGCCAACTGCCAGACCAGAAACAAAGTCAGCACGGCCACGGTGTAGCGATGAAACGCCGCCAGATGAGCCGCACCCGCGGCAGCCAAAGGCACAAGCGGTGTCCCGAACACCGAGGGCGGTAGCGCCAGCGCGAGGGTGGGAATGGCCGCCAGAGCCCAGAACCACGCCTGCTCCCGATACAGCAGCACGGCCACCAGAATGCAGGGCAGGAAAATCAGGTTCAGCGCCGTCGCCACACCCAGCAGCTTGACGCACCAGAGCGTATTGATCGTGCCGGTGATCACCATGGTCAGGCGCCCGGCACGTGGGTTGCGCCGCGCGATCGCCGGCACCGCCAGATAGAACGGCATCGCGAACATCGTCAGCAGACTTGGCAGCAAAATCTTGTGCCCAACGATCGCGATCAGATACAACGGGTAAATCGGTCCGTTCGACCCCAGCATCAACGCGATCTGGTTGGCGGCCGCGGTGGCCGGGTCCGCGTGCGCCGCGTAGGCGCGCAAGCTGACAATCGGATTCATTTCGGCGCCAGGAAATAATGGCTTACGCCCCAGGCGGCACCGTCGTCGGCGCCGAACAGACCGGCGGTTGCCAGGAAAAACAACCGCCAGCGTCGCATCCACAGCAAAGCCGCGCCTCCATAAACGCGCCGGAACAGGGCCTCTATCGTTCGCGCTTCGGCATCGAAATTGGTAAGCCAGGCTTCGGCAGTGCGTTGATAATGTTTTCCGCTCCAGCGCCAATCGGAAACCAGATCGAAATGCGAATCGAGATATCGGATCAGGTTATGGCTGGGCATGATGCCGCCGGTAAAAAAATGCTGCGCGATCCAGTCCGCTTTGTCCGCATGGTCGAACCGGTAAGGCGCACGGCGGTGGCTGAACACGTGCAGGAAAAGGCGACCATCGGCGTGCAGCCAGCCATGCACGCGTTCCAGCAAGGCTCCCCAGTTGGACATATGTTCCCACATCTCGACCGAAACCAACCGGTCGAAGCGTTGGTCGGTGGTAAAATCGTTCATATCGGCGGTAATCACGGATACATTGAAAAGACCCATTTCCGCCGCCCGCTTGGTGATATATTCCCGCTGTGAATAAGAATTGGAAACGGCGGTGATGCGCGCCCGCGGAAACCGTTCGGCCATGGCCAGCGTGAGTGATCCCCAGCCGCATCCCATTTCCAGAATGGTCTGTCCGTCTTGCAGTTCGGCATGGGCAATGGTCTCATCCAGCGCTCGCTTCTCCGCCGCTGCCAGCGTTTCGGCGCCGCCATCATACAGACAGCAGGAATATTTACGGTGCGGCCCCAATACAAGGGCAAAGAATTCCGCCGGCACCTCGTAATGCTGGGCATTTGCCGCCTCGGGGTGGGCTGCGATCGGCAACGCCGCCATCGCCTCGGCGAAGCGCCGCTCCTCGGTCGCCGTCGTGCGGTCAAGCCGCCGTCCGGTGCGGTTGACGAGCAAGGCAATACCAGCCCTCGTGACACTGTCGGGCAGCGGCAGGCGTTCGACCGCGCCGGTCGCCGCGGCAATCAGATTCATCGTGATATCCTGAAAAGCTTCGGAAAAAACGCGGGGGTGGTGGCCTGATAGTCGCGGTAGGCCTTCCCCCGGCTGCGCAACATCTGTGCCTCGAGCGGCGGAATGCCCGAAACATGAACGAGCAGCCAATACATGAAGGCCGGACCGGACAGCGCCAGCAGGCCAAGCAGATGGACCCGGGAGACTGCGAACAATGGGTAGGCACACCAGCCGAGCCATTCAAAGAAATAATTCGGATGGCGCGATCGCGCCCACATCCCCACCGCGCAGACGCGACCTCGATTGGTCGGATCGGCGCGGAACCGGCCAAGCTGCGCGTCAGCGATACCCGCGCCCAGAATGGCCACCAGCAGCACCAGCAGCGCCAACCCGTCCAGCACGCCAAGCGGCGCCGGGTTCCCCGCCGCCAGCCCCATCGACAGGGCCAGGAAGGCTGCCGCCAATGCCTGGATTTGTAGGAATATCAGCATACGCCGGTCGAAATCCGGACCCCAGTCGCGGCGGAACTGGGCGTAGCGCGCATCCTCGGTGCCGCGCCTCGTGCGACCAACGATATAAAATCCAAGCCGGAGCGACCAGGCCGCAACCAGCCCCGCCACCAGAAGGGCTCGCACGTTGCTGCCGTGGCGAAATGCAGCGGCAGCATAGACCACCCCAGCCAGACCCAGCGCGAACGTCCAGACCGCATCGACCCAGCCCGCATTTTCGGTGCGCTTCTGAAGCCAGAACGCGAACCCCATTGCGCCCGAAAGGGCCGCCGATATCACGATGATCAGGGTTGGGCTCATGGTACGGTGGCACAGACCCGCAGCGGTGCCGCGGCTACCGGCTTTTGGTGTGCGGCAATGAACTGCAGCACGTCGTGCCGAACTGGCAACGCGGATGAAAGGATCCCGGCAAAACCGCCGATCAGCATCTTATGTCCTTCTCCGGAGTAAAGCCGGGTTTCGACCGTGACGCCATCTGCGCGCAGCCGCGCCGCCAATCTGCGCGTATTACCGGGATTCACCGTCGTGTCTGCGGTGCCGGCTGCCAGAAACATCGGTGGCGACTCAGCCGACGCGAAATTAATTGGCTGGGATTGCGGCCAGAACGATTCGGGGCCGAATATCGCACGCAGCGTCGGCGTGCGCAGCGGCAGGAAGTCATAAGGCCCGGCCAGCCCGATTACGCCCGCGATGGTGTCGTCATCAGCGCCTGCTGTGCAGAGATAGCGCGTATCCAGGGCCAGCAAGGTGGCAATCTGCGCGCCAGCGGAGTGCCCCATAAGGAAAATTCGGCGCGGATCACCACCGAAGCCGGCAATA
>JAJXVA010000106.1 GCA_021782435.1 Pseudomonadota bacterium | reverse complement strand
TATTTCGGTGTTTGTCGCGTCCGGCGATTCCGGTTCCAATCCGAGCTTCAACGGCTATGTCATGAATGGCGTGGCGGGCAACACGGCCGTCGATGCCCTCAACTCGGTCATCGACGATCTCGCCGAAGATGAGGGGCGCCGCGCGGAAACCGAATCTCTCATCGACCGGGATTTGACGTTCGATTGGCGCCGCGAACGGTATGTTCTGGTCACCTGTCACCGCCGCGAAAACTGGGGCGGCGGATATCGCGGGCTGACCGATTCCCTGCGCCGCAGGCTCGTCGATTTCACGGCCGATGACCACTATGTCCGGGTTCGATGGCGCGACGGCGATGGCGCCGATGGATCCGGCCGGCCCGTGTTGAAATTCCGGGCGCCAGGTTCGTCCCGCGTCGTCGGTACGCCATACCCCGCCATCGGCAGCGCCGAAATAAAAGGTGTTAGGCTGTGTCGGCACGCCGGTAACCATGGTTGCCCAACCGCCTCGGAACGGCCCGATTTGCCGCCACGACAATGCCCTGGCCACCTGGGTAGCCACCGGGGCAGCCACCGGGGCAGCCACCGGAGAAACTACCGGGGCAGCCGTTGGCGCGGCGTGGGCGCGGGGGGCCACCAAAAACAGAGAGGCGATCAGGGTCTTGGGGATGAAACGCATGACGCAACCTTCCGGCACTGGGCGGCGAACCACGGATCGCCCGTGAGCTTAAACAACAAAAACCGCGGCGCAACCGTTCAGGTCGGGCCGCGGAATTTGGAGCCGCAGCCGACCGGCTTACGACTTACAGGAATTGGTGAGCCCGGTGGGAATCGAACCCACGACAACCAGATTAAAAGTCCGGTGCTCTACCAGCTGAGCTACGGGCTCGGGGAAGCCGTGGGATAGGTTACGGCTTCTGATAGGGCTTTGCGTCGGCCATGAGCTGACACTTCAAAAGATGATCGGGGCTGCTGACCATCCCATTGGCGCCGGTGCCGCGCTTGATTTTATCGACATACTGCATGCCTTCGACGACTTGGCCGAAAATCGTGTAATTTCCGTCCAGGCTAGGATTAGGCGCGAACATGATGAAGAACTGGCTATTGCCGCTGTCCGGGTCGGCGGAACGCGCCATGCCCAGGGTTCCGGTCAGGAAATGCGCCTTGTTGGTGAACTCCGCCGGCACGTTGGGCAGTTTGGAGCCACCGGTGCCGGTTCCGGTCGGGTCACCGCCCTGCGCCATGAAACCCTCGATCACACGGTGGAAGGGCGTGCCGTCATAGAACCCGCTCGCGCACAACTTCTTGAACTGTTCCACGGTCTTGGGCGCCAGATCGGGTCTCAGGGCCACCACCACACGCCCGTCCTTCAAATCCAGGTAGGCGGTGTTGTTGGGGTCGAGCTTCGGCGCGGCGTCTGACATGGCGGTTCCCATCATGGTGACGCCGATAATGGCGCCCACAAACAATGCCCTGCGGCTTAGGCGGTTGAAGATCATGGTCGGCCACTCCCTGGTACGTTCTGGCGCGTGTCCATCGGTCGATGGGCCGCGTTATCAGCGGTCAGGCGTCACTACGCAAGCGCCGTCGCATGCAAGCCAGCGTGGCAGGCGATACGAAGGCAGAAAAATCACCACCCAGCAACGCGATTTGCCTCACCAATGTGGACGAAACATGCTGCTGGCCCGGGTTTGCCATAAGAAACATCGTCTCCAACCCGGGGGCCAACACCTGGTTCATGCCGGCCATCTGATACTCGTAATCGAAGTCGGTGGTACCGCGCAGGCCGCGTACGACCACCGTCGCTCCATGACTCTGCGCGAAATCCACCATCAACCCGGTCATCGGAGCCACCTCGATGGCGATGCCGGCGGCCCGCGCGATTGGTGCCGTCTCGACCTGCGCGAGGCTCAGCCGATCTTCCAGGGCCAGCAGCGGGGTCTTGGCCGAGCTTGCCGCGACCCCGATCACCAGCCGGTCGAATAGCCGCGCCACCCGTTCGATCAGCCCGATATGGCCGACCGTAATCGGATCAAACGTGCCTGGATAAAGCCCGACGCGCATCGTGGATCACGCTTGTGTTTCGTCCGGGGTAGGAGAACTCTCGTCGGGGTCCGGCTTATCATTCCACCCCGCGGCATCGTCGAGCACCGGGAAAACGCTGCTCACACGCTCATCGGCAGTCAATCGTAATAATGTGACCCCCATGGTCTGCCGACCGGTCAGTCGGACCTGATCGACGGGCAGACGGATCAGCCTGCCGCAATCGGTGACCAGCATCACGTCGCTGCCCGGCAGCACGGGAAGCGTGGCCACCACCGCGCTACCCGTGCGCGGGGAGAGGCTGATATTGGCGATGCCCTGACCGCCACGGCCGGTAACCCGATAGTCGTAGGCTGAGCTGCGCTTACCAAAACCGCGATCCGTCACCACCAGGATGACGTCTTCGGCCGCCTCCAGTTCCGCAATCCGGGCGGGGGTCAGCATCGCCTCAGTACTGGCGTCCTCGGCATCGGTCTCGGTCGGCGGGTCGGAGGGTTCGCCGGGGTCTTCGTCGGGACCGCGGCGCTTGGCGGCCGACAGCCGCAGATACGCCGTGCGGTCCTCGTTATCGGCATCGACATGCCGCAGGATGGACAGGCTTATGACCCGGTCATTGCCCAGCAGCTTGATGCCTCGGACCCCGGAGCTTTCCCGGCCGGCGAAGACCCGCACCTGGTCGTCGGTGATCTGAAACCGCAGGCAGCGCCCCTGGCTCGTGGCCAGAAGTGCGTCATCCCCATCGTGGCAGGTGGCCACGCCGATCAGGTGGTCTCCCTCGTCGAGCTTCATGGCAATCAGGCCGGCGGCGCGCATGTTTCGGAAGTCGGAGAGCCGGTTGCGACGAACATTGCCGCGCGCGGTCGCGAACAGGAGGTGCAACCCTTCCCAGAGCGTCTCGTCCTGCGGCAGTGGCAACACCGCGGTGACCGTGTCGGTGCCGAGTTCGGGAAGCAGGTTCACCAGCGCCCGTCCCTTCGTCGCCGGGGCTGCCTCGGGCAGACGCCAAACGCGCTCACGGAACGCCTTACCGCCGGCGCTGAAGAACAGCACCGACTGATGGGTATGGGCATTGAAGCTGCGGGTGACGATGTCATCACCGCGGGTGGTCGTGGCCGATCGCCCCCGGCCGCCGCGATTCTGCTGCCGGAAGGCTTCCAGCGGTGTACGCTTGATGAAGCCATCGCGGGTCAGGGTCACGACCATCTGGCCAGGCTCGATCAGGCTTTCCTCGTCCTGGTCGGCCAATCCCTCCATGATGGCGGTCTGACGCGGGCTGGCCACTTCGGCCCGGACCACCAGCAACTCGTCACGCATGACTTCCAGGCGTCGCGGCCGGCTGCCGATGACCTCCAGCAAATCGCGAATGCGGACCGCCACCTCCTCCATTTCCGCCTGGATCTTTTCACGCTCCAGGCCCGTCAGGCGTTGCAGGCGCAATTCCAGAATGCCCCGCGCCTGCGCCTCGGTCAGGCGAACGGTGCTGGACCGCGAGACCGTATTGCCCACGTCATCGATCAGCGCCAGCAACGACGCGACCTCGGCCGCAGGCCAATCCCGCGCCATCAACGCTGCCCGCGCGGTGGCGCCATCGGGGCTCGCGCGGATCAGCGCGATGACGGTATCGATATTCGCGACCGCAATGGCCAACCCCACCAGAATATGCGCCCGGTCGCGCGCGCGGGTGAGATCGAAACGGGACCGGCGCAGAATGACGTCCTCGCGGAACGCCATGAAAACGGATAACGCATCGCGTAGACCGAACAGGCGCGGGCGCCCATGATCGAGCGCCAGCATGTTGGCGCTGAACCCTATCTGTAATTGCGTGAACCGGTGTAACTGGTTCAACACCACCTCTCCGGTCGCATCCCGTTTCAATTCGATCACGATGCGCATGCCGGACCGGTCGCTTTCGTCACGCAGATCGCTGATCCCTTCGATCTGCTTGGTCCGCACCAGGTCGGCTATTCGTTCCAGCAGTGTGGACTTATTAACCTGGTAAGGTATTTCAGATACGATAATCGCCTGGCGCCCGCTTCTGATTTCTTCGAATTCGGAGCGTGCACGGAGAATCATCGTGCCGCGTCCCGTTTCGTAGGCGGCACGGATACCGGCGCGGCCAAGAATTATCGCCCCGGTCGGGAAATCCGGTCCGGGCACGATTTTCATCAGATCATCGAGTGATATGTCAGGGTTCGCAATCATCGCCAACACCGCGTCGAGGATTTCAGCCGGATTATGAGGGGGAATATTGGTCGCCATGCCGACCGCGATACCCGTGGCGCCATTGACCAGCAGGTTGGGAAACTGCGCGGGCAGCACGACGGGTTCCCGCTCGCTGTCATCATAGTTGGGTTGGAAATCCACCGTGTTCCGGTCGATATCATTGACCAGGAACATTGCCGCCCTGGACAGGCGGGCCTCGGTGTAGCGCTGCGCCGCTGGCGGATCACCATCGATAGAGCCAAAATTGCCTTGCCCATCGATCAAGGGAAGGCGGATCGAGAAGGACTGCGCGAGACGGGCGAGAGCGTCGTAGATCGAGGCATCACCATGCGGGTGATACTTCCCCATCACGTCACCGCTGATGCGTGCCGATTTGCGATAAGGCTTATCCGGCGTGTAACCAGACTCGCTCATGGAATACAAAATGCGGCGGTGCACCGGTTTCAGCCCGTCCCGCGCGTCCGGCAGCGCGCGGCTGACGATGACCGACATGGCGTAGTCCAGATACGACCGCTGCATTTCTTGCTCGATCGTTACGGGCAGGACATCGGACCGCTCCGGGGGTTCGGGGCTGCTGGCGGGGCTATCAGCGTCGGTCAATGCGGTTCATCCCTGGGGCAAGCCGAGACGTACGCGCGCAAGCGGTGCCCGGGTCCGTCTGCGCGTGGGCGGGTGTGCCGAGTTTATAGACGGTTCGGTTCGGGAAGGCGAACCGGGCCCGTCCACCCTAGTTTGGCATCCATTCGGCGGCGACGACACCGATCAACGCGGCCAGCGCGGCCAGCATACCGCGCATCAGGATCTCCCGACCACGCGGCGCCTCGCGCAATTTCAAACTGGTCAGCGCAAAGCCAATCGATCCAATGGCGCCATAGGCCAAACCGCCTGGTAACGAGAGCCAGATCTGGCGCGTGGCCATGGCCGGCCAGACACCAAAGAACACCAGGCCCGATGTATAAATGAGATACAACAGACTGACGGAGGGGAGATTGGGGCGGTCGAACGACACGCCATTCCAGGTTCGGTTACCCGTGGCGCTGACGCTGCCAATGATCAGCAGCAGGTCGACCAGGACGAGGCTGGTGAGACAAGCGAAATACGCCATCGCCAGACGGGTGCCCGTTACCATCCCGTACCGCCGCGTGAAGTCGCGCTCGTGGGCGGTGGCGACGGGCAATACCAACAGGACCGCGCGCCAACTCCCGCGCCTGATGCGATGGATTGGCCGAATGTATCAGGGCCCGGGAGGCCACAGGCTGGAGGATCTGACGAGCGATAGACTGTGCTGCGATCAGTTGTTGACGGCGCGAAGTTGGGTTTCGTGCTGGGCACGCGCCGTGCGCCGGCCGTTACCGTTCGTGGTGCCCCCATTGTTGCCGGCCGCTTCTCCCATGATGCCGCGCAGATCCCGCAGGAAATTGGCACCTTTCAGGGTTCGTTGCACCAATACGCTGCGCCGGTCCATGGGGTCTATCTTGCGACGCGCCAGATCAAGCTCCGTCAAGCGATCGAGCGCGCGGGTGATGGCCGGTTTGGATACGTTCATTTCCGCGGCCAGGCCGCGCACAGTGTGACTGCCATCACGCAAGTAACAGATGAGAAAAACGCCCAACTGACGCGCTGAGAGATCGGGCCCATCGCGCTTGACCAGCGCAACAACCGTTTCCCGAAGTATCTCCAACCACTTGTCGTTCGCCGTCGCCTGGACCGTCATGAAATTACTCTCCCGCGCCCAACATTCCCGCGCCCGTTTCCGGTCCTGCCCGGCCCAGCCGTTCGATCGAGCGTAAACAAAAAACTTTGCGCGTCACGGCAAGAAACCGACGGAATGCCCAAGCTCGGCATAATCCCCGCAGCAGCATGCCTCGCGCCGCATCCAGATAGAGCCGAAATCTTCGGTGAGGATACTAAATTCGGTTTGAGAATGGTTACGCCTGCGACCGCACCAGCCGCGGTATTGCGGCAAGTAACGCGCGCAGGCCCATCGCCTCTCCGCCCTCCGGCCGACCTGGTCGCGTCTGTTCATTCCAGGCATAGGCGTCGATATGGGCCCAGCGTGTTCCAGGCGTCACGAAGCGCTGCAGGAACAGCGCGGCGGTGATGGCTCCGGCATGCGGTTTGCTGGAAACGTTGTTGAGATCTGCAATCGGGCTCTTCAACCATTCGTCATATCCGGGCCAAAGTGGCAGGCGCCACAGCGGATCGGCCACGCTTTGTCCCGCCTCGAGTAGCGCCGAGGCCACGGCGTCGTCGTTACTGAACAGGGCTGGTAAATCAGGGCCCAGCGCCACCCGTGCCGCACCAGTCAGGGTTGCGCAATCCAGCAGAAGGGTGGGCGATTCCTCGCACGCTTCCGTCAATAAATCGCACAACACCAAACGGCCCTCCGCATCGGTGTTACCGATCTCGATGGTTCGGCCGGCGCGCGTGCGCAGCACATCGCCAGGGCGCATAGCCGACCCCGAGATGGCGTTTTCGACGCACCCCAGGCGCAGCTCCAGCCTTATCGGCAGGTCCTGCTGCATCAGGCATCTGGCCAAACCCAGCATCAGGGCGGCGCCTCCCATATCTTTTTTCATCCGCAGCATTGCCGAAGATGGTTTGAGGTCGAGGCCGCCCGTATCGAAAACCACGCCCTTGCCGCACAGGCTCAAAAGCGGAGCGCCTGGCAGGGCGCCGCTACCATGCCAGCGCAGTACTCCGACCGCTGGTGGGCGCGCGGCGCCGGCCCCAACCGCATGGACGGCCGGATAGGCCTCGGCCAGGGTGGCTCCCTCGACCAGGGTGAAATCGGCGTCCGCCGCCTCGGCCACGTGACGCATGGCGGCGGCTAGTTCCGCTGGACCCAGCACGTTGGCGGGGGCGTTCACGAGATCACGGGCAAACCAGATCGTTTCAGCCAGGAACGCGGTTCTGGCGTCAGACCCGGCGGGGAGTGTCAGCCTTGCCAGGGGTCGCACCGGCGCGCGGAACTGGTCATACGCATACGCGCCGAGACAGAAGCCCAGCACCGCTGCGTCCGGATCGTAATCACCCGGTGCCAGGCGCCAGGCGCGGGCGGGCAAGGCGGTCGCCAGCGCGCCAAAGGCATACGGCGAACGGTCCTGCCCAATGCCGATCACGGCGTCGATTCCGTCAGCCGTGGGAAACAGCACCGGCGGCTGGCCAGGCTCGCCGGTGAAGCCCGCCGCTGCCATCAAGGCGCTGGCCGTAGGCGGCAGCCCGGCGAGAAATCCGGCAACCTGCGAGGGGCGCAGGACATGCACGGTACCATCGGCCGCCTCGGCCAGACAGTCGAGTTGCCGAGGCCGCATCAGGCCGGGCCTGGTTCGGCGTGCAGCAGCCTTAGCACATGTCGTGCGAACGACGCGGGATCGGTGGGCGTGTCGCCGTCCTGGACGCGGGCGAGATCGAGCAGAAGCCGCGCCTCGGCCGTGATATCCCGTCCGGTGGCCACCGCGGCCGCTAGATCTCGGCTTACCGCGTGCCGCGGGTTGATTTCGAGCACTGGCGGCGTGTCGGGGCCACCACGGCCGGATCGACGCAAAAGCCGCTGCATCGCGAGGTCTGCCCCCGGCGGCGGTGCCAGAACCACGGCGCTGTCCACCAGCCTATCGGTCGCGCGGACATCGCTCACCTGGCCGTCCAACGCCGCCTTCAGTGCCCCGATCAAGGCTGGCAGATCGGCCGGAATGGCACCCGTCTCTCCGGCCAATGGCAATTTCGCCAGATCCTCCGCGGCCTGTCCCACCGCTCGCAGGGGTGTAGTGTCGAAGTTGGCCAGCCGGTCCGGCCAGAACGAATCGATCGGATCGGTCATCAGCAGAACTTCCAGCCCGCGTGCGGTAAAGCCCTCCAGTTGGGCCGAGCCGCGCAGCAATTCGGCCGTTTCTCCGACCAGGTAGTAAATCGCCTCCTGCCCTGGCTTCATGCGCTCCTTGTAAGCCCCGAGG
>JAJXVA010000105.1 GCA_021782435.1 Pseudomonadota bacterium | reverse complement strand
GGGCAGCGCTTGGCAGGGGTGGGATTGCAGCGAAATGTTTCGCGGCGAACGGGAGGGGCGAGACGCGACGGGATTCTTTTTCTGATGAAAAAGAAGCCATGTGGCCCGGATATATCGGGCGGGCCAGGCCGCGCGCGGCTTCCCGTGCTTTCGCGCGGGAGATAACGACTGGTATTTCCGGTGTGGCGCGCCCGGAAGGACTCGAACCTCCAACCCCCAGATTCGTAGTCTGGTGCTCTATCCAATTGAGCTACGGGCGCCCGTCGGGAGGCGCCATCTAGCCGATGGCGTGCGACCACGCAAGGGCGGGCTACTGAATGATGGCGTAGCCCTGATCGGCGGCGATGATTTCGGACGACAGAGCCGACAGGGCGACGCCGATGCCGGGCGCGAGTTGCGCGGGGTTGGCCTGGAAGCCGAACAGCGCGTTGCCGCAGACCAGGAACGTGACCCCGGCTTTCTCGAGCCTGGCGATGAGATCGCGGTTCGGGTTGGGCTTGTGGAAGCGGGCCTGAAACGTGGCGTCGTTCAGAACGATCGGGGTCGCCCCGCCCTTGATGACGACGCGGAACCGGAGATGAGCCAGAGGCACGCCGGCGGCTCCGAATTCGTTCACGGCGCGGGCGACCTGGAGCAAGGCCTGGTTGAGGCCGGTGCCCGCGCTATCGGCGGAATCGAGCACGAACAGCGCCTTGTAGGTATGCGCGGGGTCGGGCCGGTCGGTCGCCTGCGGCCAGACATGGATGGCGCCATAGCCGGGGATGGTGGGGCTGGTCCAGCCCGGAGGGGGCGATGCGGCGCCGCACAGCAGGGCGCCGAGCACCGCCAGGCTTGGAAGGATACGCCGCATGTCTGCCCTCATTCGGATGAATGACCTCAGGGGTCGGGTCAGGCGAGGCTTTTGTCCAGCTCGCGCAGGATCGCATCGCCCATGACCGAGGTGCCGATACGGGCGCAGCCCGGGGCCATGATATCGGCCGTGCGCAGCCCGTTGGCGAGCACGGAGGTGCAGGCCGCCTCGATCAATGCCGCGTCCTCGGGGAGGTTGAGCGAATAGCGCAGCGCCATGGCGAGGCTGAGGATCTGCGCCATCGGGTTGGCGATGCCCTTGCCGGCGATATCGGGCGCGCTGCCGTGGATGGGTTCGTAGAGGGCGGGGCGGCGGCCCTGGGCATCGGGGGCGCCGAGGGTCGCGGAGGGCAGCATGCCGAGCGAGCCGGTGCACATGGAAGCGAGGTCGGAGAGCAGATCGCCGAACAGGTTGGAGGTGACGATGACGTCGAACTGGCGCGGGTTGCGCACGAGCTGCATGGCGCAGTTATCGGCGAGCACGTGCTCGAGGGTGAGATCGGGGTAGTCACGCGCGATCAGGCTGGTGATGGTTTCGCGCCACAGGAGGCCGCTTTCCATGACGTTGGATTTCTCGACACTGGCGAGGCGGCGCGAGCGCAGGCGCGCGAGATCGGCCGCGACCCGGCCGACGCGCTCGATTTCGTGGGTGGTGTAGACCTCGGTGTTGATGCCGCGCTTGCTGCCATCGGGCAGGGTCTCGATGCCGCGCGGCTCGCCGAAATAAATGCCACCGGTGGATTCGCGGACGATCATGAGATCGAGCCCGCGCACCACTTCAGGCTTCAGCGTGCTGGCATCGACCAGCGGGTCGAGCACGGTCGCGGGACGGAGATTGGCGAACAGGCCGAGATCCTGGCGAAGCCGCAGGATGGCGATTTCGGGGCGGCGGTCGAAGCCGAGATGGCGCCATTGCGGACCGCCGACGGCGCCGAACAGGACCGCGTCGGCGGCGCGGGCGGCCGCGATCACGGCATCGGTGATGGGCACGCCATGGACATCGATCGCGGCGCCGCCGACCAGATCCTCGGCGAGGTGGCATTCATGGCCGCGATGGCGGGAAAGCCAGGCGAGGACGCGGCGGGCCTCGCGCATGACTTCGGGGCCGATGCCGTCGCCGGGCAGCAGCAGGAGGCGATATTCGGTCATGGCGGTTCCCTAGAGGCTGATGGCGGGCAGGTAAGGGGCGGCGGCGAGGCGCGCCTCATGCGCGGTGATGGCGGCCTCGAGGGCCAGGGTCTGGCCGATATCGTCGAGCCCGTGGAGGAGGCAGTGACGACGATGGGGCTCGACCGCGAAGGGAATTTCCGCGCCGTCGGGGCGCCGCACGACCTCGCGCGCGAGGTCGATGGTGAGGTGGGCGGTGGCGGCGGTGGCGGCATCGGCGATCAGCGCGTCGCAGACCGCGCGCGGCAGGCGGATCGGCAGGATGCCGTTCTTGAAGCAGTTATTGTAGAAGATATCGGCGAAATCGGGGGCGATGACCGCCCGTATGCCGAAATCGAGCAGGGCCCAGGGCGCGTGCTCCCGCGAGGAGCCGCAGCCGAAATTCTCGTGCGCGATGAGGATGACGGCCTCGCGGTAGGGCGGCTGGTTGAGGACGAAATCGGCGCGCTCGGCGCCGTTGGCATGGTAGCGCAGGCCGGCGAAGAGATGTTTGCCGAGGCCGGTGCGGGCGATGGTTTTGAGGAATCGGGCGGGGATGATCTGGTCGGTATCGACATTGGCGCGCGGCAGGGGCGCGGCGATGCCGGTGAGCGTGGTGAAGGGCTGCATCAGGCGAACCTGCGGCTGTCGGTGAGGGTGCCGGTGATGGCGGCGGCGGCGGCCATGGCGGGGGAGAGCAGATGGGTGCGCCCGCCCGGGCCCTGGCGGCCCTCGAAATTGCGGTTGGAGGTGCTGGCGCAGCGCTGGCCGGGGGTGAGCTTGTCGGGGTTCATGCCGAGACACATCGAGCAGCCGGCCTCGCGCCATTCGAACCCGGCCGCGATGAAGATGCGATCGAGCCCCTCGGCCTCGGCCTGGCGCTTGACCAGACCCGAGCCGGGCACGACCAGGGCGCGCACGCCGTCGGCGACGCGGCGGCCGCGGGCGATTTCGGCCGCGGCGCGGATATCCTCGATACGGGAATTGGTGCAACTGCCGATGAACACGACATCGACGGGCACGCCCTCGAGCGCCTGGCCGGGCTCGAGGCCCATATAGGCGAGCATGCGGGCGATTTGCGCGGCGCGGGCGGGGTCGGGTTCGGCTTCGGGGTCGGGGATGGTGCCGGTGATCGGGATGACGGCTTCGGGGCTGGTGCCCCAGCTGAGCATGGGCGCGATGGCGCTGCCATCGAGGGTGACGGTGCGGTCGTATTCGGCGCCGGGGTCGGGGCCGAGGCTGCGCCAATAGGCGACGGCGCGGTCGAAGGCTTCGCCCTTGGGCGCGAGGGGGCGGCCCTTCACGTAGGCGAAGGTGGTATCGTCGGGGGCGACGAGGCCCGCGCGGGCGCCGGCCTCGATCGACATGTTGCAGAGCGTCATGCGGCCGGCCATGTCGAGCGCGCGGACCGCCGCGCCGGTATATTCGATGACATGGCCGGTGCCGCCGGCGGTGCCGATCCGGCCGATGATGGCGAGGGCGAGGTCTTTGGCGGTGACGCCTTGGGCGAGGGTTCCGGTGACCTCGATTTTCATGTTGCGGGCGGGGCGCTGGAGCAGGGTTTGCGTGGCGAGCACGTGCTCGACCTCGCTCGTGCCGATGCCGAAGGCGAGGGCGCCGAGCGCGCCATGGGTGGAGGTATGGCTGTCGCCGCAGACGATGGTCATGCCGGGCAGGCTGGCGCCGAGTTCCGGGCCGATGACGTGGACGATGCCCTGGCGCGCGTCGTCGATGGGGATGAAGGGGACGCCGAAGGCGACGACGTTGTGTTCGAGGGTCTGCACCTGGAGGCGGCTTTCGGGTTCCAGGATGGCGGTGGAACCCTCGGCGTGACGCTCGGTGGGGACGTTGTGGTCGGGCACGGCGAGGGTGAGATCGGGGCGGCGGACGCGGCGGCCCGCGGCGCGCAGGCCTTCGAACGCCTGGGGGCTGGTAACCTCGTGGACCAGGTGGCGGTCGATGTAGAGCAGGCAGGTGCCATCCGGCAGGGTTTCGACGACGTGGGCGTCCCAGATTTTGTCGAACACGGTGCGGGGCTTTGTCATGATGACACCTGGTCTTTTTTGAACAAAAGAACCAAAAACCCTTTGTCGCCCGGACCGAAGCGCCCCCTCGGTCCGAGGTTCAAAAGCATTTTCGCTTCAAGTCATCCGCGGAAAAAGACGCGCCTTTCCTCAGTGCGTTTCGGTGTCGCGCGCGCGCTCGGCGATGCGGGCGGATTTGCCGCGGCGGCCGCGCAGGTAATAGAGCTTGGCGCGGCGGACATCGCCGCGGCGCACCACCTGGATTTCGGCGATGGTGGGGGCGTAGAGGGCGAAGACGCGCTCGACCCCCTCACCGTAGCTGATTTTGCGCACGGTGAAGTTGCTGTTCAGGCCCTTGTTGCTGCGGGCGATGCAGACGCCCTCGAAGGCCTGGACGCGCGAGCGCTCGCCTTCCTTGATGTTGACCATGACGCGCAGCGTATCTCCGGCGCCGAATTCCGGCACGGGACGGGCGGCGGTGAGGCGCGCGATTTCGGAGGCTTCGTATTGCTGGATGATGTTCATGGGCGTGGTCCTTCGGATGGCGGTTCCATAGGGCGGGTGGCTTCGTCCGGCAACTGCCGGTACGCATGCCACAGATCCGGGCGGCGCTGGCGGGTGAGGGTTTCGGCCTGATGCCGGCGCCAGGCGGCGATTTCGGCGTGGTGGCCGGAGACCAGCACGTCGGGCACGGGGCGGCCCTGCCAGAGGGCGGGGCGGGTGTAGTGCGGGTATTCGAGCAGGGGCAGGGCGAAGCTTTCCTCGTGCGCGCTGGCGCCCGTGTTCATGACGCCGGGCAGCAGGCGGATACAGGCGTCGAGCAGGACGATGGCGGCGGGTTCGCCGCCCGAGAGCACGTAATCGCCGATGGAGATTTCCTGCATGGCGCGGGCCTCGATGACGCGCTGGTCGATGCCCTCGAAACGGCCGCAGAGGGCGATGAGGCCGGGGCCGGCGGCGAGGGCGCGGATGGTGGCCTGGGTCAGCGGCGTGCCGCGCGGGGTGAGGCAGATCAGCGGCCGGCCGTCATCGACGGCGGCGATGGCGGCATCGACGATATCGGGACGGAGCACCATGCCGGGGCCGCCGCCGAAGGGCGTGTCGTCGACGGTGCGGTGACGATCGGTCGCGAAGGCGCGCATGTCGCGCGCCTCGAGCGACCAGGCGCCGCTGGCGAGGGCGCGGCCGGCGAGGGACTGGCCGAGCGGGCCCGGGAACATGTCCGGGTAGAGGGTGAGGAGACTGGCCCGCCAGGTCATGACGCGGCCCGATCGGGGTCATCGAGCGTTTCGTCGATCAATTCGAGCGGCGGATCGATGATGACGTAGCCGCTGGCGGGGTCGACACGCGGCACGGCGGCCTCGGTGAAGGGCACGAGCACGGGGCCGGAACCCTCCGCGGCGGCGATTTCGAGAAAGGCGCCGGCGCCGTAATCGTGCACGGATCTGACTTCGCCGATCGTGGCGCCATCGGGCGTGCGGGCGGCGAGGCCGACGAGATCGGCGAGGTAGAATTCCTCCGGGTCGGGGTCCGGCAGGGCGGCGCGGTCGATGAACAGCCGGGTGTTGGTCAGGCGCGCGGCCTCGTCACGCGTGGCCGGCCGGGTGGTTTGCCCCTCCGCGAGCTCGCTGAGTTCGGCGATGCCGCTCGCCACCCAGCGCAGCAGGAAGCGCCGCCCCGCGCCGTCATGCAGGGGACCGTAGGAGGTGAGGTCCTCGGGCGTGGCGGCGTAGCTGTGCACGCGGACATGGCCGCGCACGCCATGCGGGCGGCCGATGATGCCGAGCAGAATGGGACGCGGGGCGGACAAGGCGCGCGATCAGAGCCCGGCCAGCAGCTTCGCGCGTTCCTGGGCGCGGCGCTTGGGCGCGGACTGAACCGGCTGCTCGGCATAGGTGGGCATGGGGGCGAGACCGGCGCGGCCGAGGAACCGGGCGACACGGTCGGTCGCGATGGCGCCGTGCTGGAGCCAGTGGGTGATGCGGTCGTCCTGGAGGCGCACGCGGTCGGCGTGGTCGGCGGGGAGCATCGGGTTGTAGCTGCCGAGCTTCTCGATGAAGCGGCCATCGCGCGGGCTGCGGCTGTCGGCCACGACGATGTGGTAATAGGGCCGCTTTTTGGCGCCGGCACGGGCGAGGCGGATTTTAAGTCCCATGGGTGTACTCTCTTTCGTTAGGTCATGGAGCCCGGAGCCTCACGGCCCGGGCGTTGGTGCGAAGATCAGGGTTTGGGCCCGCCGAACCGCCCGGGCATGAGCGCCGACAAGCCGTGGCGCATCAGGCCCTTCTGCCCGAGCTTCTGCATGCGCTTCATCATGTCGGAGATGTCGTCGAAGTTTTTCAGGAGTTTGTTGACTTCCTGGACCGTGGTGCCGGAGCCGGCGGCGATGCGTTTCTTGCGGCTGGCCTTGAGCAGGTCGGGGGTGGCGCGTTCGGCGCGGGTCATGGAGGAAATGATGGCGACCTGGCGCTTGAGCAGCGAGGCATCGAGATTGGCGCGGCCGAGCTGGTCCTTGAACTGACCCATGCCGGGGAGCATGCCGACGATCGAGGACAGGCTGCCCATTTTGCTGATCTGGTTGAGCTGCTTGCGGTAATCGTCGAGGTCGAACTTGCCTTTCGCCATTTTGGCGGCGAGCGCCTCGGCTTCCTCCTGATCGAGCGTTTCGGCGGCTTTCTCGACGAGGCCGACGACATCGCCGAGGCCGAGGATGCGCGAGGCGACGCGTTCGGGGTGGAATTCGTCGAGCGCGTCGAGCTTTTCGCCGGAGCCGGTGAACTTGATGGGGGCGCCGGTGATGGCGCGCATGGACAGGGCGGCGCCGCCGCGCGCGTCACCATCCATGCGGGTGAGGACGATGCCGGTGACGCCGAGCGCCTCGTTGAAGGCGCGGGCGGTGTTGACCGCGTCCTGGCCGGTCATGGCATCGACGACGAGGAGGGTTTCCGCGGGGTGGGTTTCGTCGCGGATGGCTTTGACCTCGGCCATCAGCGTCTGGTCGATGGAGAGGCGGCCGGCGGTATCGAGGATGACGACGTCGTAGACCTCACGCCGGCCGACATCGAGCGCGCGGCGGGCGATATCGAGCGGGGTCTGGCCGGGAATGACGGGCAGGCTGGGCACGCCCGCGCGGGTGGCGAGCTGGGCCAACTGTTCCTGCGCGGCGGGGCGCTGGGTGTCGAGGCTGGCGAGCAGGACTTTTTTGCGGGATTTCTGGGTGAGGCGGAGCGCGAGCTTGCCGGAGGTGGTGGTTTTACCCGAGCCCTGCAGCCCCGCCATGAGAATGACCACGGGCGGGGTGGCGTTGAGATTGAGCGGCACGGCGCCGGCGCCGCCCAGCGCCGCGATCAGGGAGTCGTTGACGATTTTGATGACCTGCTGGCCGGGCGTGACGCTGTCCATGACCTCGGCGCCGCCGGCGCGGTCACGGACACGGGCGATGAAATCCTTGACGACGGGAAGCGCGACATCGGCATCGAGCAGGGCGAGGCGGATTTCACGCAGCGCCTCGGCGACGTCCGCCGGGTCGAGCGCGCCGCGGCCGCGGAAACGGTCGAACGCCGCGGTGAGCTTGCCGGATAGGCTGTCGAACATCAGCGCGGACCGGATGGCATGGCGTGGCGTGACCCCAAACGAAAACGCGCCGCTGCGCGAACCCTCGCGGAGCGGCGGCGCCCGGCGTGCGGCCGGGCGGACGCGGCGGGTATGCGGGGGAAGCGGCGGCGGGTCAAGCCTCGCGGCGCGGCGTTGAGCGGAGGCCATGGAAGTGCTTAAAGTGAAGTTTAGAGTCTGTCGCACTTAGTTGCAAATTCGGCTTGTATTACATCATTATTTGGCCACGATTAATGCCTAACTGTCAGGGTAACCGGATGAGTGGAGTTCCGGAGCCCGACGAAAGGAGCGTGCCATGCATGCGAAGATGACAAATCAGCCAAGGACGATACGCAAGGTGACGGCAGCGGCCCTGGCGGCGGCGCTGGTTCTGGCGGCGCCGACGGCGCGGGCCGACCATTTTGGCGGCGGACATGGCGGCGGCGGCCATGGCGGCGGCGGGCACTTCGGCGGGGGCGGACACGCCGGCGGGGGACATTTCGGCGGAGGACATTTCGGCGGCGGGCATTTCGGCGGCGGGCATTTCGGCGGCGGGCATTTCGGCGGGGGACATTTCGGCGGGGGGCACTTTGGGGGTGGACACTTCGGAGGCGGCCATTTCGGCGGCGGGCACTTCGGGGGTGGGCACTTC
>JAJXVA010000104.1 GCA_021782435.1 Pseudomonadota bacterium | reverse complement strand
GGCTTCGGCCTGGGCGAGGCGCAGCAGGATCAACCCCCGCACCCGTCCGGTCAGGCCCAACCCGGCCACGCACCCGGCCGCCGCGGCCATGCGCCGGTCGGCGTAGTCGATGTAGGCGGCCACCATGTCGGCGGTATCGAGAAACAGGAATTCCGCATCCGCCTCGGCTGCCCCGCGGTCGCGCAGCCCCGCGCGGAGGCTCCGCCGGGTCCAGCCATGTTCCGGCACATGGGGCAGCATCGCCGCCAGCGCCGCATCCCGCTCCCCGCTCCGCTCGATCATGCCTCGGCTCCCTCGCGTGCCTGTTCGGCTCTGGTCAGTTCCTCGGAAAAGCCGAACCGCGTGAAATCGACCACGCGCATCGGATACAGAATTCCGTTCAAATGGTCGAATTCGTGCTGCACGACATCGGCGTGGAAGCCGGCCGCCTCACGCTCGATCCGGTTGCCGTCGCAATCGACCCCGCGATAGCGGATCCGCAGGTGGCGGGGCACCACGGCGCGCAGCCCGGGGATGGACAGGCAGCCTTCCCAGCAAAGCTGCATGTCATCGCCGATCGCTTCCAGTTCCGGGTTGATCAACACCGTGCGCGGCACAGTCTCGTCGCCCTCGAGCCCGCTCAGCCGATGCGGCTGCACCATGAACACGAACAGACGCAACCCGACATGCACCTGCGGCGCCGCGAGCCCGGTGCCGCCGGCATCGTCCATGGTCTCCAGCATGTCGGCCACCAGACGCCGTATTTCCGGGGCGCCGGGGTCGGCGACCGGCCGGGCCGCCTCGGTCAGCACGGGGTGCCCCATCCGGGCTATTTTGAGCAACGCCATGAAGGTTTCCGCCTCGTCACATCAGCCTCGCACATGGGTACCCCCGCGACGCCTGGAAAGACATTTGCGGTCGCGCGGCAACGTGATATGAGAGGGGCGCCGCGAGGCCGAGCCTGGCCACGGGGTTTTTTGTGTGTCCGATGGGCGGGCACGCCGTGCAATGTCGGGGTAAGCGGCCAAGTGCAGGTTCTGGTTCGGGATAACAACGTCGATCAGGCGCTCAAGGCGCTCAAGAAAAAGATGCAGCGCGAAGGCATCTTCCGGGAAATGAAGCTCCGCCGTCATTTCGAAAAACCCTCGGAACGCCGCGCCCGCGAGGCCGCCGAGGCGGTTCGCCGCGCCCGCAAGATGGAACGCAAGCGGCTCGAGCGCGAGGGTTTCTGAGCGCGCCTTCCGGCCCATCCGCCTATCCCGTCCGAGCCGACCGTTAGATCCAGCCAGGACATGGCTGGATGTTGTGTTATGCGTTGCTCTCAGATCTGACCGCTGACCCACTGGACAGAGCCCCTGAAGCCCCGGCTTAACGCAATTCCCGTCCGCCGGTCGCCGCGGCGCCGGATCGCGCCCAGATCGGCTCTGGTCAATCCAACCAAGGACTCCGCCCCATGCGCTCAACTTTGCTGGCTGCCACTGGCCTTTGCGCCCTGATGCCCCTCGCCCACGCGGCGCCGGATCAGGCGGCTGGCCAATTGCCGCACACCGTCATTCCTTCCGCCTACACGATCGGCATCACCACCGACATGACGCGCGCCCGCCTGACCGGGCACGAAACCATTGCCGTCACGGCCACCACCGCGGCCACCCAGGTGGTCATGAACCAGGCGGGCCTCACGCTCACCCACGCCACGATCGATGGCGCGGCCGCGACCGTCAGCGAGGATCAGAACGCCCAGACCGCCACCCTGACGCCCGCCGGCGGCAGCCTGGCCCCTGGCCGCCACACCATAAGCATCGATTATTCCGGGCCAATTCTCGCCACGCCGAACGGCATCTACTATGACGACTACAAGGCGCCGGACGGCAAGACGCGCCGCATGCTGGTCACCCAGTTTGAAGTGGCCGATGCGCGGCGCATGTTTCCCGGCTGGGACGAGCCGGATTTCAAGGCCAGCTTTCAGCTGACCGCCACCATGCCCGCCGCCTATGTGCCAGTCAGCAACATGCCGATCGCGCAGGTGAGCAAGAACGGCGCCACCCAGACCGTCGCGTTCCAGCGCTCGCCGCGCATGTCGACCTATCTGCTGGCGCTGTTCGCGGGCGACCTCGGCAGTCTGCACGGGAGCGGCGACGGGGTGCCGATCGGTGCCTACGCGCCCATGGGCGAGCAGGACCAGGCGCAATACGCGCTTTCGGCGGCCGAGGAGATTCTTCCGTTCTACGACACGTATTTCGGCGTCAAATACCCGCTGCCCAAGCTCGACCTGATTGCCATTCCGGGTAATTATGAAGCCGGCGCGATGGAAAACTGGGGCGCCATCAGCTTCATCGACAACGCGATGCTGTTCGATCCGAAAACTTCGACGCAGGCAACGAAGGAAGGCATTTTCCTCGATGTCAGCCACGAGATGGCGCATCAATGGTCGGGCGACCTCGTGACCATGAAATGGTGGGACGATATCTGGCTGAACGAAGGTTTTGCCACCTGGATGGAAAACAAGGCGACCGACCATTTCAACCCCACCTGGCATACCTGGGAGCGCCAGCACGCCGACCGTGAAGGCGCCATGGCCGTTGATGCGCTGTCCTCCACCCATGCCATCCACCAGCCCATCCCGGATGTCGCGGCGGCCAATGCCGCGTTCGACCAGATTTCCTACCAGAAGGGCAGCGCCGTCATCCGCATGATCGAGGATTGGCTGACCCCGGATGTCTTCCGCGCCGGCATGCGCGCCTACATGCGCCAGCACGCCTACGGTAACACCACCGACGCCGATCTGTGGGCGGCGCTTTCCGCCGCCTCGGGCAAGGATGTCGCGCCGGTCGCGCGGAGCTTCACGGACCAGCCGGGTATCCCCGAGGTGCATGTCGACCGCGCCTGCCAGGGCGACACCGCGGTGCTCACGCTGACCCAGTCGCGCTTCGTGTTGAACGACCCGAGCGCCGCCAAGCTGACCTGGCAGATTCCCGTCACGATCGGCGGCCCTGGCCTGACCCCGCAGCGCCTGGTGCTGGGCGCCACCCCGACCGTCGTCAAATTCCCTGGCTGTAATGCCGCGATCAAGGGCGATCTCGGCGAGAACGGCTACTACCGCACCGGCTATGACCGCGCATCCCTGAACGCGCTCGAGCGCAATTTCACGACACTTGCGACCATCGACCAGACCAATCTGCTCGCCGACCAGTTCGCCCTGTTCGAGGCCGGCACCGCGCCGCTTTCGGATTATCTCGACCTGCTCACCCGCATGCCGAAAAATCCTGGTTACGTGGAAATCGACGACACGCTGTCGCACCTCACCAAACTCGACGTGCTGCTGCGCCGTAGCCCGGAACAGACCGAATTCCGCGCCTTCGCGCGGCGGCTGCTGAGCCCTGAAATGGCGCGCCTGGGTTGGACCAGGAAGCCCGGCGAGCCGGTGCTCGACAGCTTGCTCCGCCCGAAACTGATCATGGCTCTGGGCCAGTTCGAGGACCCCGAGACCGTTGCCATCGCCATGGCGAAATTCAAGGATTTCGCGCAGAATCCGCAAAGCGTATCGCCCGAGCTGCGCGGGCCGATTGCGGCCATTGCCGGCCGCCACGCCACCCCGGAGATTTATGCGATTCTGGCCAGGCTGGTGAAAAACTCCCCGGATACGGAACAGAAACTGCGCTACTTCCAGGCGCTGGCCGGCGCCAAAGATCCTGCCCTGATGACGAAATCCATCGATCTCGCGATCTCGGGCGCCATTCCCAACGGCCGGATCCTGTTCGCGCTGGCGATGATCGCCTATGGCAGCGAACAGCCGGCCACGGCCTGGAACCTGGTGGTCCCCCGCCTGCACGAAATCGAAGGCCACCTGGCACCCTGGTCCAAGGATCGCGTGCTGCCCATACTGCTGTTCAGCAGCAGCAACACCGAACTCTCGGATAAAATGATGGCGATGGCCCGCGCCAGCGGTTCGCACGGCGCCGTCATCTATGCCCAACGCGCCGCCGCTGCCGTGCAGGCCCGTGCCGCGGAACGCGCCCGGGCCATTCCGCAACTCAGCACCTGGCTTGGTGCCAACCACGCCTGACCCCTACGGGTCCGGGCGACTTTCAGCGGAAGTCGCCCGGGAACGCTCTTGCCCGATTTTCAAACGACAACCGGTGCGGACGGGGTCCGCACCGGATACGGGAAATCTGCCGACTGTTTCGGCGAAAAAATCGCTCCCTAGGGCTCGCGCGCGACCCGGGCCTCAGCTCGTAACCGTGAAGCTCGTAGTGCCGAACAGTTTCTGCACGTCGGCCGCGGATTGATCGATCAGACAATTCCCCGCGACATCGCACATCTCGTAGCCCGTGATGGTATAGGTTCCCGTGGCCGATCCGGGAAACAGCGGCACCACCGCATCCACGCCCGCGCTCAGCCGCGGAAACGCGAAGCTGCTGGCATAGGTGTTGGAAAACGGTGCGCCCGGCGCCGCGATGAACACGTATGCCACGGCCAGCCCGGACTGATTGTCGATTCCGGTCATATGGACAGCGAATTGCGGGTCGGGCGAGGACAGGCTGACCGTCGGGCTCAGCACTTTGCCGGTCTCGACTGTGGGCGGGGTCAAATCAACGGGCCCGTTATTCACCAGCGTGTAGCGCGTATTCCTGAATATCCGACGGATCTGATCGGCGCTATACTGGGTGAAGCCGCCCCCATTGTCCGTGATCGAGATTTGCGTCAGCGCCCAAATACCGGGCTGGCTGTAGAACGGCGCAACCGACGAGCCGCTGAAAGTGATTTCGCCGGACTGGCTGAAGGCACCAGCGTAATAGGTCGCGGTGTTGTTCACCGCGCCGTTCGGCGAAGTGAAGGTGAAGCTGACCGATTGCAGCCCGGCCGAACCCGTCAGGAAGCCGAAGCTGATTTCCGGCACAGCACCCGGGCTGCCCACGGTCAGACTGGTGCTGACCACCGAGCCGGAAGTGATCTGCGGCGCAACGCTTGGCGCGGTAGCCGGGCGCGGCATGCCTGCCATCGCCGGCAGCAGCCGCACATTGGCCGGCAAAGGTACGGCCAGGGCGGGAATCGTCGCGCCAATCAGCAGAGCCGCGGCATGGGCAAGGATTCTACAGTGAGTTTTCATCTGGGTCATTCCCGCCTCAATTGGTGACATTGATGATGTTGGTGCCGAACAGGCTGATGATCGTTGCCGGATCGGAGCTGCCGCTGCAATTTCCGGCGAAATCGCACACCAGATACTCTTTGATCGTCCAGGCCCCGGTCGGGCTGCTGGGATAGAACGTATCGTACATCGATACCACGCCCGCCTTCACTGGCAGCCCGATCGTGACCAGCTGTGCCTGTTCATAGGTCTGGCCGGGCGGCTGCAGGAACAGCAGTGCCTGGGTCACGCCGGTAGGTGTGTCATTGACATGAACCGCGGCTTTCAATTGCGGGAATTTGGACGAAAGGCTTATGGTGGTGCTGGCCAGCACGCCTTTGCCAATCACCGGCGGATAAGCCGCGACCACCCCGTTATTCACCACCGTGAAACTGTCCGGCGTGAATAGCCGTGCCAACTGCCCCGCGTCATAGGTAGCGGTATTTCCGGCATTGTCGGCCAGTGTCGCACCGGTCAGGGTCCAGGTGCCCGGCGCGGTGAAAAACGGAAATGCCGCGTCGAACGAAAACGCTTCCGTGTCCGCGACCGAATACAAGCTCTGAGTGAAAACAACCGTCACGGTGCGTCCACCTACCGGCGCGGTGAAAGTAAAGGAAGCACTGTTGAAGCCGATATTTCCCGCCGTGAAGCCGAATTGCAGGGCGATATAAGATTTCGGCCTACCCACGGTCAGCGATGGCCGCAGTACCTTGCCGCCGGTCAAGGCCAGCACCGTGCCGCCGGGCCTCGCGGCCTGCACCGGCCGGCTTTGGGCGCTCGCCGCGCGCAGCGCCGCCACATGCGCGGCGAACCTGAGCGCGGTAGCATCGCCCGGCGCGAAGCCGGAAGCAATCCGCACCATGGTCGGCGGCCCGGCCGGCCTGGCCATCGGCGCCGCCGCCATCGCGGGCGCGGCCATCAGCACAAGGCAGGCCGCGGCACCCCCCCATCGATCCGGCAAATTCGTCATGGCCAACTTCCTTCTGTTTCGTTCCCTATCGCGCCACAGCCCTCTCGGGGGCCTCATGGCGCGTCGCGGCAGTATCTTCCAGCCGAACCACCCTGTCCTGATTCAGATTCTTAAAAATTGGGATGACGCCCCGCGCCGCGTCGCGATAGACTGGCTTTCCGCCATGACCGGCAGCACGTTCCAGTTCGGACCATTTTCGGTCGACCCCGTCGACGGGCAGGTGCGCGACGCCACCGGCGTGGTGAAGCTCGGCGCAACGGCGCGCCGCTTGCTTCGCCTGCTGGTGTGCCGCGCCGGCGAAGTGGTGCCTAAATCCGATCTGATCGAGGCAGCCTGGGGTCACCGGCCGGTTGGCGACAATGCGCTCCACGTCCAGATCTCGGCGCTGCGCCGCCTGCTGGGCGAAGGGGCCATCGCCACTCGGTCGGGCCAGGGTTACCGGTTCATCGCGCATCCGCGCGCGGAACCTGACGCGCATCCGCGCGCGGGACCTGACGCAGCCGCCCGCCGCCTTTCCACCGCCGGGGGGGGCACTTCCACCGACACCACGCTGTTCGGACGCGACCGGCTGCTGCGTCAACTGACCGCCTTAGTCCCGCGCCACCGGCTCGTTACCCTCACCGGGCCGGGCGGCGTCGGCAAGTCCCGCCTCCTGCGTGAGGCGGTCGACCGGCTTCGTCCCCATTTCACCGGTGGCACAAGAACGGTCGATCTCGCGCACACCAGCGACCCGGCCATAGTCGAAAGCCTGATCGGCGGCGCGCTCGACGTCGATCTGTCGGAACGCGCTGCCGGGCTGGTCTGTCTGGCCCACGCCATAGCGGATCGGCGCGTGCTGCTGGTGCTGGATACCGCCGAACACTGGCGCGCCAACCTGGCTACCCTGATCCCCGACATGCTGGCCGCCGCCCCGGGGCTCAGCTTCGCCGTGACCAGCCGCAGCCTGATCGGCATCGAGGGCGAGCACAAATTCGCGGTACCGCCACTGTCTTCGCTGCCCACAAATCCGTCCGCCGCTGCCCGCCGCACCGCACCCGGCATAGCGCTCTTCGCCGAAGCGGCCGCGCTCGCCGATCCCGATTTTCGGCTCGACGACGCCGATCTCGGCTGCGCCGCGCTCATCTGCGATCAGCTCGATGGCCTGCCGCTTGCCATCCGGTTTATTGCTGCCTACGCCCCCACTCTCGGCCTGCCGGCGTTGCAGCGGCGGCTCGCGGATATCATCGTCGCAGACGCGGCAGCTCCCGCGGACGGTCGCCACGGCACGCTACGTGGCGCCTTCGAATGGGGGTATGGGCTGCTGCCTGCGGCCGACCGGGTGCTGCTGCGCCGCCTCGCCGTGTTCGCCGATGAATTCGATCTCGGCGCGGCCGAGACAGTGGCGGCCGACGCAACCCTGCCGCAATCGGAAATTGCCGGGAGCCTCGCGCGGTTATGCCGTAACGCCATGGTGATGCGCGTGCCAGCCGCCCCCGCGCCGCGTTACCGGCTGCTGCACACGACAAGGGTTTTCCTTCTCGGGCACTTGGCTCTTTCGCATGAAGCCGCGGCGATCCGAGACCGCCATGCCGCCCTTGCCCACAGCACCGCAGAACGCGCCGAGGCGGAATGGGAAACCACCAGCGACGCGGCCTGGCTGGCGAAATACGCGTCCCTCCTGCCCGACCTGCGCGAAGCCCTGGACTGGCTCGACGCTTCACCGGAACCTGATTTGCGCGCGGTCGCTCTCACCGCTGTGGCCTGGCCGCTCTGGCGTGAATTTTCCCTTCACGTGGAAGGACGTCGCCACCTGCGCGCCGCACTGGCGCGGCTTTCACCCGCGGTCCCGGCGCTGGTCGAACTCCGAGTACGCCAGGGGCTCGGTGCCCTGCTGCTCAACACCGCCGAACTCACCGCCTGCGCCGAACAGTTCGACCGCGCGGTAGTGCTCGCCACGTTGCGCAATGACCGTATGGCGCTCAGCCGGGCGCTGATCGGCCATGCCTACGCTCTGCTGGTGCTCGACCGGCTCGACGATTGTGAGGCAGCACTGGCCCGAGCGCAGGCGCTGATGGCGGATCTGTGCTGCCCGCGATCGCAGGCCCTTGCAGCATTGACACATTTCCGGCTCCTGGCGGCACGCGGCACCTATGCCGATGCACTCACCGTCGCGGAAAATGGCGTACGCTTCTGCGTGGCCACCGGCCTCGATCGCGCGCGGCTGTTTCTCGAGGTCCATAGAAACGAAATCCTGCTCGAACTTGGCCGGT
>JAJXVA010000103.1 GCA_021782435.1 Pseudomonadota bacterium | reverse complement strand
ACTTTCCTCCATGCCCCATCTCGAGGGTCTGCGACTGCACACGCGCGTGCCAATCGCCATGCCCGAACGGCTCGACGACGCGCTGGTGGCGGCGCTCGCCACCCCGAAATCCCTGTTCGTGGTGCTGCACGCCAACCACGCGGCGGAACTGACCGAGGCGGCATCGGCCGCGCTGGCCCGGCTTCGCGAAGCCGGAATTCCCATCCTCAGCCAGACCGTGCTGCTGCGCGGCGTCAACGACGACCTGACCGCGCTCGCCGATCTGTTCCGCGCGCTGCTGCGCCAACGGGTGAAGCCCTACTACCTGCACCAGCTCGACCCCGCGCCCGGCACCGCCCGGTTTCATGTGCCGATCGCCGAGGGCCAGGCCCTGCTGCGCGCCCTGCGCGGGCAAATCAGCGGCACCGCCCTGCCTCGCTACGTGTTCGATACCCCATCCGGGAAAATCGACATCGCCCCCTGATCGCGCGCAACCCGGTTCCGATCCCTCTCACCCCGCGCAACCCAGCATCGCGGTCAGCCGCAAATATTCCCCCAGTGACCAGGCCTGGGCCGGGCAGCCGCCGGGCGCGTGGGGCGCGTCGCCATCGCAAACCTCGGTGACATGCCCAAGCCCCACCGTTGCGCGGTACGCCGCCAAGGCCGGTAGAAACCGCCGCGCCGCCGCCGCGCGGGCCGCCGGGCTGCGCCCGCTCCGGTCCAGCCAGGCATCCACGAAGGCGGTCAGCAGCCATGGCCAGACCGTGCCCTGGTGGTAGGCCCCGTCCCGGGCCATCGGCGGGCCGCCATAACGCGGGCAATACGCGGGGTCCGAGCGGGAAAGGGTGCGCAGCCCCATGGGGGTCAGCAATTCTTCCTCCACCTCGTCGAGAATACGCCCGGCCAGGGCGCCGTCCAGCGTCGCGTAGGGCAGCCCACCTATGGTGAATATCTGGTTCGGCCGCACCGATCCGTCCAATCGCCCCGCCACATGGTCGGCGTCGATCACGTCATACAACCCGCCCGCCAACGGCCGGGCAAAGCGTCGGGCCACGCTCGCCCGCACCTGGTCGGCCAGCCCTCCCAGGGAGGCGTCCCACCGCGCCCCGATGCGCAGCGCGTTATACCACAGGGCCTGAATTTCCACCGGCTTGCCGATCCGCGGTGTGACCACGTGGTCGCCGCAGCGCGCGTCCATCCAGGTCAGTTGCAGGCCCGGCACCCCGGCCGCGATCAAACCATCTGCCGCGTCCATGCCAATCCGGTAGCGCGTGCCGGCCCGATACCCCGCAATTATCGCGAGCGTCGCGCGCCCGAGCCGGCTCTCGGTGTCGGCATCGGCGGGCGCCGCCGCCATATAGTCATGCCCCGCGACGATGAACCACAGCGCCGCGTCCACGCTGTTGAATTCGGCCACGCCGCCATCATCGGGAAATCGGTTGGGCAGCATGCCCTGGTCCACGAGCCCGGCCCAGCCGCGCAGGATCGCCCGCGCCGCCGCCACATCGCCCATGGCCAGGCACAGGCCGCGCAGCGCGATGAAACTGTCCCGGCCCCAATCGGTGAACCAGGGGTAGCCGGCAATCAGGGTCCGGCCGGGCGGCCGGTCGGCCATGAAGGCGGTGGCGCGCAGCCTGTCCCGCCCCATCGCGGCCCGGCGCCGGGCCTCCGCCTCGGCCAGTTGCGCCGCGCGCGGGCCGGCATGCAGCCACAGCGCGTCACCGGGGCGGAAAATCAGCACCGCATCCCCCATCGCGAGGTCGAAGCGAAACAGCCCGGGTGTCGCCAGGTCCTCGGTATCATCGAGGCCGCGGGCGGTCTCCCCGGCATAGCGAAATTGCCGATACCAGTCCGGCGCATGGGTGTAGTGGCCGTTGCTCAGGGCGGTGATCGCCGGCAGTCCGGCATAAGGCCGCCAGCTGGCATTGCCGCCAAGGCAGGTGGCGTCGAACCGGAAATCCGGGTTTTCCCGGTGCAGCGCATGGTGGTCGCGCCCGGAAATCAGCGGCCGCGCCACCAGCCGCCAACGGCAGGCCGGCGGTGCCTGCCAGCGCAGCACGGTTTCCGCCCCCTCCGCCGCCACGAACAGCGCGAACCCCAGCACCGTCCCGTCCGGCAGTCGCCAGCGCCAGCTTGGCCAGGGCATGGCCGAAAACCCGCCAGGCGCCAGGGGCGCGCCGGCAACCGTCACATCCGGGGCGTAGGCTTGCGCGAACAGGGGCAAACTGGCGCCGTCATCGCGTTCCAGCCAGGCCACGAGGCCGTTCACCAGCATCAGGCGTCGCGCCGGCGGCGGGTCGGCCACCACCAGCAGCCCGTGGTAGCGGCGTGTTCGCACGCCGCCAACCGTGCCCATGGCATAACCGCCAAACCCGTCGGTCTCCAGCCATTCGGCGCCAGGGTCGGGGCCAGGGTCGGGGCCAGGGTCGGGGCCAGGGTCGGGGTCAGGGTCGGGGTCAGTGTCTGCCATCACGCGGTGTCCTCATGGTGGTGCCAGTCCCGGGCGGGCCTGACCGAGGCGGGCAGCCCCGCCCGCAAGGTCGCTGCAAGGCGCACATACTCCGGCGCGCGCGGGTCGGTCGCGCGCCACACCAGGCCAATCGTCCGTCCCGCGTCGGCCTCCGGTATCGGCCGGCATGCCACCAGCTCGGTCATCGCCTCGCGGCCCTCCGCGCTCAGCGCCGGCAGCAGCGAATAGCCTTCGCCGGACGCGATCATGTGCCACAGGGTTTCTATGCTGGTGGCCTGGCGGCCGGGCCGGTCGGTGTCGCCGCACAAATCCAGCGCCTGGTCGCGCAGGCAATGGCCCTCCTCCAGCAATATCAGATCCGCGCCCGCCAGATCGGCCAGGCGCGGCGCCGCCATCCTGGCCATCGCGTGCTGGCGCGGGCACACCAGGTGAAACGGCTCGAAGAACAGGGCGCTCACCGTCAATCCCGCCATCGGCAGGGGCAGCGCCAGCAGGGCGGCGTCCAATGCCCCCGCGCGCAAATCGTCCAGCAGGGAAGCGGTGCGGCTTTCGCTCAACCGCAGCGGCAAATGCGCGAACGCGGCCCGCACCTCCCGCAACAGATGCGGCAGATAATAGGGGCCAAGCGTCGCGATCGCGCCCAGGCGCAGCGGAAAGCTCATCGGTTCGGTCGGGCTGTGCGCCAGCGTCATCAGGGCCCGGGCCTCGGTCAGTATCCGGTCGATTTGCGGCAGCAGCAGCGCCCCGCGCGGGGTGAGGTCCACGCGCCGGTAGGCGCGCTCGAACAGCGGCCCGCCCAGCGCTTCCTCCAGTTTGCGCAATTGTTCACTCAAACCCGCCTGACTGACGGCGCAGTGTTCCGCCGCCTGGCCGAAATGCCGGGTCTGGTTCACAGCCGCGGCGTATTGCAGTTCGCGCAGAGACAGCGCGGCCAGGTTTACCGGCGGCTTCATTTAACCGTCCTCCCGGCGCGAGCATAGAGCCGTTCTCAGCGGCAGGACCAGTCTCAGTCCGATAATCTCCGCCGATGGTAACTTTCGGAACCTTCGGTTTCACCTTCCGTCGCGGCGGGCCTAAACAAAACTGGGCCAAATCCCGAAGCGGATGGGGTGTCGGGGTTCGCCCGACCCCAGGACAGGTCGGCCCAGCCCGAGCGTGCCGGCGGCGATGGTCGCCCCGGCACTCGTATCGCGGCGGATCCG
Source organism: Pseudomonadota bacterium (assembly GCA_021782435.1). Lineage (GTDB taxonomy): Bacteria > Pseudomonadota > Alphaproteobacteria > Acetobacterales > Acetobacteraceae > JAJXVA01. The sequence continues at coordinate 4,680 of JAJXVA010000103.1, read as the reverse complement.
GCGGCAACCGCTCCGATCGCGCGGCCGGTTTCCCGAGCGGAAACCGGCCGTCACTTTTTCAGGCGGCCGCGGCCAATCCCGGCTCGGCCAGCGCCGCCTCGGCATCCAGCACCACCGCCACGCCGTGCACCACCGCCGCGATCCGCAGCGCGGAGTGCACCTGTTCCTGGGTCAGCCCACCCTCGCGCACCACGGCTTCATGGCTGGTCAGGCACATCGCGCAGCCATGGATCGCGGATACCGCGAGCGACCACAGTTCGAAATCGGCCTTCTCCACGCCGGGCCGCCCGATCAGGCTCATGCGCAGCCGGGCCGGCAGGTTGGGGTAATCGGCGCCCAGCACGTGGGTGGCGCGGTAATAGACGTTGTTCATGCTCATGATGGCTGCGGCCCCGCGCGCCGCGGTCAGCGCCGCCTCGCTCAGGCCGGGGCCGAATTCGGCCAGCACCGCGCGGATCAGGGTCGGGTTGCGGGCGGCGATCGCGCAGGCCACGAACGTCCCGCCGCGCTGCTGCGCGGTCAGGCTCGGCTCGTGGGCCAGCGTGCCAAGGTTCAGGCGCAGATCGCGCGCGTGGTCGGGCAGGGTGGCGGCAAGGGTCTCGAGCGACATCTCGGCTCCGGTGCGTGCAGGGAAAACGGGGCAGGGCAGGGGGGGCGCCCGAACCGGCTCGCGGCTCGGGCGCGCCATCGTCCTCAGGCGGCCGGGCGCAGGAAGTCGTCGCCCTTCTGCCAGTTGCACGGGCACAACTCATCGCTTTGCAGCGCGTCCAGCACCCGCAGCACTTCCTGCGGGTTCCGCCCCACGCTGTCGAAATTGCAGGAAACGTACTGAATGACGTTGTTCGGATCCACGACGAAGGTCGCGCGCATCGCAACCCCTTCCTGCCTGTCCAATACCCCGCAGGCCGAAGTCAGCTCGCGCTTGAGGTCGGACAGCATCGGTATCGCCAGCCCGCGCAAATCGGCGTGCGCCAGGCGCCAGTTCATGTGCACGAACTCGTTATCGATCGACACGCCGTAAACCACCGCGTCCCGGTCCGCGAACTGCGCCGCCAGCTTGCCGAAGGCGACGATCTCGGTCGGGCATATGAACGTGAAATCCTTCGGCCAGAAGAACACGATCTTCCACTTGCCGGCATCCGATTCGCTCGAAATCTCGGTGAAGGCGGTCTTCAGCTCCAGCCCCGCCGGGCCGCCCTTCACGGCCTTCAGGCTGAAACGGGGAAAGTGGTCACCAACTGTCAGCATCTCGTCGACTCTCTCGTATGGCTGGGGTGGCGCGGGGTCAGACCCCGCCGGACCCGCGATATGGTGCGATGCAACAACCCGCGCCACCCCCTTGTCGGTATACGAACGATCAGCGTCGCGAAAATGCCGCACCCGCCCCGGTTCCCACCCAATGGCGCGCGACCCTGATCTGATGCCAACCCGCCTTGGCCGCGCCGGCCCGGTTTGCGAGGCAACCGCGCGACGGTTTTTTTCTATTTTGTAATATCAGGTAGCTTGCACCGCATGCTACCTTGCGATAGACGACGGGTCAGACCAGCCCGGAGGCAAAGGCAAGGCGTGGCAATCCGATACCGATCAGCCAGGGTAATCGCCCAGCGGGGCACCAGCCTTGCCGTCAGCCTGGCGCTGGCCGGCTGCGCGGTGGGTCCCGAATATCATCAGCCCAAGGCACCTCCAGGGGCGTTTTACGCCCCGGGCAAGCTGCCCGCGCACACCGCGAGCGCCCAGGGTCTGGCCGGGGCACCGCAGCGGCTCGATCTCGGCGCCGATCTGAAAGGGGATTGGTGGACCCTGTTTCGTTCCCCCGCCCTCGATCGCCTGGTCACCCGGGCGCTGGCCCATAATCCCAGCCTGCAAGCCGCCCAGGCGACACTGCTCCAGGCCCGTGAAACCGCGCGCGCTCAGCAGGGTGGTTTTTTCCCGGTCATCTCGGCGGCGTTCGGCTACACCCACCAGCAATTCTCCACCGCCGGGTTCGGCGCGGTCACCGGGGCCGCTTCCGGCACCGGCGTCAATGGCCAGCCCGTCTCCGGCCAGCCCACTTCCGGTCAGCCCGGCGCCACAGGGGGCGGCGCGGCGCTCGGCGCCGGTTCCGGCGTCAATTCCTTCATCCCCACCAGCAACGTGTTCGATCTCTGGAATGCCGGGGTGAACGTCTCCTACACGCTCGACGCCTGGGGCGGTATCCGCCGCGGGGTCGAGCAATCCCTCGCCCAGGCCGAGTATCAGCGCTTCGCCCTGGAAGCGGCCTATCTCAGCCTCACCGCCAATGTCGTCTCCGCCGCCATCGCCGAGGCCTCGCTCAACGCTCAGATCCGCGCCACCCGCGATGTCATCCGTGCCGAACAGGACGGGCTGAAAATCGTCGCCGCGCAATTATCGGCCGGCGCGGTCACCCGCTCGGTCTATCTCCAGCAGCAGGCGCAGCTTCTCCAGACCCAGGCCACCCTGCCACCGCTCGAAAGTTCTCTCGCCCAGGAACGCACCATCCTGACCGCCTATGTCGGGGAATTCCCGAACCGGTCGATCGGCGCCGAATTCGACCTCACCGACCTCACCCTGCCGGCGGATCTGCCGGTCAGCCTGCCTTCCGATCTCGTAGACCAGCGGCCCGATATTCGCGAGAGTGCCGCACAGCTGCACGTCGCGACCGCGGCCCTCGGGGTCGCCACCGCCAACATGCTGCCCCAGATCGCGCTCTCCGCCAGCTACGGGTCTGACGGGTTGGTGATCGGCCAGTTATTCTCCGGCCCGGCGGCACTCGCCTATTCGATCGGCGCCGCGCTCACCCAGCCCCTGTTCGAGGGCGGCACCCTCCTCCACCAGAAACGCGCCGCCGCCGCCGCCCTGCACGCCGCCGCCGCCAATTACCGGCAAACCGTGCTCAATGCCTTCGCCAACGTCGCGGAATCCCTGCAGGCCCTGCAATACGATGCCAAGACGCTGAAACTGGCCGACCAGGCCGCCCGCGCCGCGCGGGAAAGCCTCAAGCTGCAACAGGTCCAATACAGCGCCGGCTCGGTCACCTATCTCACCGTGCTCACCGCCGAACAGACCGAGCAGACGGCGCTGATCACGCTCGCCAAGGCGCGTGCCGCCCGCTTCGCCGATACGGTGTCGCTGTTCCAGTCGCTTGGCGGCGGCTGGTGGCGGCGGCACGATGTCTCTGCCAAAATCGCCGCCTGCTGCGGCCTGCTGCCATGAGCGCGGAAAAGGGTAATCTCATGAAACTCCTTAGGCGCATGCTGGTCATGCTGGTGCTGGCGGGCCTCGTGTTCGGTGCCATTGCCGGGTTCAACTGGTACAAGGCCCGCATGGTCGCGAAATTCGTCAAGCAATTCTCGAACCCTGCGGAAAGCGTCGCCACCATGGTCGCCACGCCCACCGTCTGGCATCATACCCTCGATGCGGTGGGCAGCCTGCGCGCGGTGCGCGGCGCCAACCTCGCCACCGATGTCGATGGCATCGTCGCGGAAATCGACTTCACCTCCGGCCAGGAAGTCAGGCAGGGCGATGTGCTGCTCCGCCTGCGCACCGAGGACGACGCCGGCCGGCTGAAACAATTGCAGTCAGCTTTGTCTCTCGCGCAAAGCAATTACCAGCGCGACCTGCGCCAGCTGGCCGCCCAGGCGGTCGCCCGCGCCACGGTCGATGCCGATCTTTCCGCGCTCCACCAGGCCGAGGCCGCGGTCGCCGCGCAGCAGGCGCTGATGGCCAAAAAAGTGCTCGTCGCCCCGTTCAGCGGCAGGCTCGGTCTGCGCCAGGTCGATACCGGGCAATTCCTCGCCGCCGGCACCACCGTGGTCTCCCTCCAGGCGCTCGACCCGATCTTCGTCGACTTCTACGTCCCCCAGGAATACATCGTCAGTCTGCGCCCGCATCTGCCCATCTCGCTCCATCTCGATGCCTACCCCGGTCGGGTTTTCGCCGGCACCATCCAATCCCTCAACGCCCAGCTCGATACCGCCACCCGCACCCTCCAGGTCCGCGGCATCCTGCCCAATCCCCACCATCAACTGCTGCCCGGCATGTTCGGCCACGTCGCCATCACCCTCGGCCTGCCCGAAAGCTACATCACCCTGCCGCAGACCGCGCTCTCGTACAATCCTTACGGAGACACGGTCTACGTCGTCGAAACCAGCACCGACCATGGTAAAAAAACCCTGGTCGCGCATCAGGTTTTCGTCAAAGTCGGCCCGACCAGGGGCGACCAGGTCGCCATCCTCGACGGAATTTCTCCCGGTAGCACCATCGTCGTCGCCGGTGTCAACAAGCTTCACAACGGCACTCCGGTCACCATCAACAACACCATCCTGCCACTCGACCAGGCCAACCCCCACCCGGCCGAGGAGTAATCGCCATGCGGCGCTTCACCGATATTTTCATCGAACGGCCGGTGCTCGCCACCGTCATCAGCCTGCTCATCCTCGTCGTCGGTCTGCGCGCCGGCCTCTCGCTCGCGGTGTTGGAATATCCCCACACCGTCAGCGGCGTCGTGCGCGTCACCACCGTCTATTACGGCGCCGACCCTGACGTCGTCGCCGGCTTCATCACCCAGCCCCTCGAGGCCGCCATCGCCCAGGCCAACGGCATCGACTACCTGACCTCGACCAGCAGCGAGGGCGAAAGCGAGATCGATGCCCATCTCCGCCTCAATCACGACCCCGACAA
>JAJXVA010000102.1 GCA_021782435.1 Pseudomonadota bacterium | reverse complement strand
GCGCGGAACACCGATCCGTGACCTATCCGCGCATTCCGCGTTAATCCGCGGAGGCATTCCGCCATGGCGTTCATCCGATCGGCAAGGAAACGGTGCGGCCACGAGTGAGGGTGCGGCCCCGCTTATGTCTCGCTCGGTATAGCGTGGCTCGCCCGTGCACACGCGGGGACAATGGGTGGAGACGCCCCCATGCGCACCGGGCGCGAGGTTGACCCACGAACGTCGCACATGAGGCGGCGTTGGAACACCTTTGGGCAGACAATGAGGAGCATAGCCCTACGCCAGGGAGCCTTCCTCGCGCTGACCAGGCGCGATATCCAAGGCAAAACGCCATTGGTCTCGCCAATTCGGGGACAAACCGCTACCTGTGCGCGCATGCACATGGATGAAGCGTTCGCGCGGATTGTCGCGCGGGCTGAGGAATTGCGAGCCGGCCTGACCGAGGCCCAAGGCGGCGAAACGTACGTGCGAGCCGCGCGCGAACTCGCCGAGCTTGAGCCGGTGGTGGCCCGAATACAGGCCTTGGCTGCCGCCGAGCAGGCTATGGCCGAGGCCGAGGCGATGCGTGACGACCTGGAATTGCGCGACCTTGCTGAAGCCGAGCTGACCGATCTCCGAGCGCGCATCCCTGATCTGCGCCACGAGATCCGCGTTGCCCTGTTGCCGCGGGATGCCGCGGATGCCGGTTCGGCCATTCTCGAAATCCGCCCCGCAGCGGGCGGCGACGAGGCCGGGCTGTTCGCGGCGGAATTGTTCGCTGCCTATCAGAAATATGCCGAAAGCCGCGCCTGGCGGTTCGAGGTACTGGAATACGACGCGACCGAACTTGGTGGCATCAAGGGCGCGATGGCGGAAATCCACGGCGCGGGGGTGTTCGCGCGGCTGAAATACGAGTCCGGCGTTCATCGCGTACAGCGTGTGCCAGCCACCGAGAACCAGGGCCGCATCCACACTTCCACCATCACCGTCGCGGTCCTGCCCGAGGCAGAGGATGTCGATCTCGCGATCGATGAGGGAGAATTGAGGATCGATGTCTATCGCGCCTCGGGCGCGGGCGGGCAGCACGTCAACAAAACCGAATCGGCGGTGCGCATCACCCATTTGCCGACCGGCATCGTAGTCGCCATGCAGGAGGAGCGCAGCCAGCACAAGAACCGGGCCAAGGCCATGAAGGTGCTCCGGTCGCGACTTTATGACCGCCAGCGCGCCGAGCTTGCCGCCACCCGCGCTGCTGACCGCAAAAGCCAGGTTGGCACAGGGGACCGGTCCGAGCGCATCCGCACCTACAATTTTCCGCAGGGTCGCGTCTCCGATCACCGCATAAACCTTACCCTCTATAAGATCGAGCAGGTCATGGCGGGTGATTTCGATCCGTTCATCGATGCGCTGACTGCGGCTGATCAGGCTGAAAAACTCGCCGCCCAGGGCGCATGACGCCGGACTGGCTGCGTGCGGCGGCGGTGCGCCTGGCGGAGGCGGGCATTGCCGATGCCTTGCGCGAGGCGCGTTGGATCGCGGCACGGGCACTGGGCACCGATACGGCGGGCGTGCTGGCGGTGGACCTTGCCGAACCCGCCGGCTTCGCGGATCTGGTCGCGCGCCGCGCAGCCCGTGAACCGCTGGCGTATATCCTGGGTGACGCCCCCTTCATGGACATAACCCTTGGGGTTTCCCGGGCCACGCTGGTTCCACGCGCCGATAGCGAAACCGTGGTGGCGGCCGCGCTGGCAGCACGCACCCCGGACGAGGTGGGCCGCGTGCTCGATCTTGGCACCGGTACGGGTTGCCTGTTACTGACCGTGTTGCTGGCCCTCCCCTCCGCGTTTGGCGTGGGGGTCGACCGCGCGCCCGCTGCCTGCGATCTCGCCCGCGCCAATGCTGCCCGTCTTGGACTTCAATCTCGCGCCGCTTTTGTCTGCGCAAATTGGGCGGCGCCGATGCGCGGGCAGTTCGACCTTGTACTGAGTAACCCGCCCTATATCCCCAGTGCCGATCTCTCGACACTCATGCCCGAAGTTACGCAGTACGAACCCCGCCTTGCGCTGGATGGCGGTAGGGATGGGCTGGCCGCCTATCGGGTGTTGCTAGCCACCCTGCCCCGATTGCTGACCGAAAACGGACTCGCGGTGTTGGAACTTGGCGCCGGCCAGGCGGATGTGGTGAGTAGGCTTGCCCGCGACAAAGGGTTCACGATCGCGTTTAGGCGCGATCAGGGTGGCCATGACCGCGCCATGTTACTATGGCGGGACGGAACGAAGCCAGCGGAGACGAGCGCGCGAAAAAAATCGTTTGGCAGCGCCCGGTCAGACGTTTAGGTTCATATCGGTATGGGGCAGCCCGTGTTGCGCTCAAAATGACGTAGTGGCGCACGGGCAGGCTTCGGCAGGCAAAACGCCAGTTAGGCCAACCCCCGGTACGGCGGTAGGCGGACTTGGTGTCATGTTGGCCGGACCCGGGTTAACCCGGGCCTGGACAGGACGATCGAAAGAGAAAAGTCCAGGGTATGGCAGCGCCCGCGTTTTGCGCGCGCGGCGGGCCAACCGGGACCCAGTTAAGGGGCGAGCATTCGCATGAGACTGCCATGAATATGAAACGCATGCGCGGACGCAACAATCGGAGCGGCGGAATTCGCCATCATAATGGCAACATTCCACTCAACCGTAACCATGTCTTTGAGAGCAACGGACCGGATGTTCGGGTGCGTGGCACCGCCCAGCAGCTGTTTGAGAAATACCTCCAGCTCGGGCGCGACGCGACCAGCGCCGGCGACCGCGTGACCGCGGAGGGCTATTTCCAGCACGCCGAGCATTATTTCCGTATTTTGAATGCCATCAACCAGGCGCAAGCGCAGTCTCATGGCGGTCCCTACACCAGCCAGTCCGGGTCCCCCCGTCGCGCTGAGGACGATTCCGAGGAGGCCGAGGAGATCAATGGCAGCGGCGATCAGCCGCCGATCGAGCCGCGCGACATTCCCATTGTCGCCACAGAAACCGCCGCCGAATAGCTTGGCCTGACCCTTGCGGGCGGTACGGGATCAGCGGGTCATGCGCTCCCGTGCCGTCCGCGCAAGGGTTGCAACGCCATGGCGGCTCGCCGCCCGGTCGCGCCCGCCGGGTCGATCACGCCCAGGCGCAAAAACAGATCGATCAGCACCAGGTTGACGTTGAATTTGAAATCCTCGGTTCGTGCCACGCTTTCCAGCACCGCGCTGATTGGCCATAGGTCAAACCCGGCCACCTCGTCGTCGTTTGGCCGCGGCGTCACGCCTTCGGGTAACCAAAGATCATAGACATGTATCCGATCCCGGCGCAGCCCCTCGGCGAGGTCGATCGCGTAGGCCAGCACCGCTTCGGGCCTGGCCTTGGCCACGAGATCGGGCGTCAGACTGGCCTCCTCCCAGGCTTCCTTGACCAGGGTTTCACGCGGACCCAGCCCACGGGGCACCCCCCCGGCCACGATATGATCCAGCTTACCCGGGTCCAGCTTCTTGTTCGGCGCGCGCCTGGCCACCCACAGGTGAATTCCATCTGGCCGCCGCACCAGCCCGTTCATGTGCACCCCGTCGGCCAGGGTGCCCAGCAGCGGAATGGCCCCGCGGTCGATGGCGGCAAGCGCATGCCCGGTTGCCTCGTCGCGCACATCGAACAACTCATGCCGCGGTCGGAAAGCGCCAACCCTGGCCAACCCGGCCAGGTGGGCATCGAAGGCCACCGCGTCAGGCAGCGGCGCCGTCGGCGCGTGTTCCGGCAGAGCAAACCCTACCGGGCGACCGCCCAGGATCACCCTCACCCGCCGACCTGGCAGTACGGCATTGTTGCAGGCGGCGATATGGCGGAGGAACGCCTCATGAGGAAATTCGCTCATGGCGCCAAGGTGGCGACAAAAGCCACCGCCGGCCAGCCCCCTCCCGCCGTTCCCGCGCGCTACTGGTCAGCGCCATCGCGCGGCGCCACATCCCGCCCATGACACCCCCCGCCCCTATCCGTGCCCCTGGCCCAATCCAGGCGCAACCCCGCTCTGGCCTCGCCACGCTCCGCGCGCTGCTGCCATATCTGTGGCCAAAAGGGGATTTGAGCGCGCATATCCGGCTGCTGGTCGCGGCGGCGTTCCTGGTTCTGGCCAAAATCGCCACCGTTTATGTGCCGTATATCTATGCCCGGGTGGTCGATCACCTGGCGCCACACGGGGGCCACGCGGTGCTCATCGTGCCGGTCGCCCTCATCCTCGCGTATGGCGGGCTACGCATCAGCGCCTCCGGCTTCGCTGAAATGCGTGACGCCGTGTTCGCCGCCGCCCAGCAGCGCACCGTGCGCCGCATCGCGCTCCGGACCTTTCGGCATCTGCACCAGTTATCGCTGCGCTATCACCTCGACCGCCAGACCGGCGGGCTTGCCCGCGCGATCGATCGCGGCACCCGCGGCATCGAGGACGTGCTGCGGCTAGCAGTGTTCAACGTCCTGCCCACGCTTTTCGAAGTGACGCTGGTCATTATCATTCTGTGGCGCGTGTTCGGCTGGCGCTACGCGCTGGTTACAGCGATCTCGGTCACGCTTTACAGCGCGTTCACGCTGCTGTTCACCAACTGGCGGGTAAAATTACGCCGCCAGATGAACGAAAGCGATAGCGATGCCCAGTCCAAGGCAGTCGACAGCCTGCTAAATTACGAGACCGTGAAATATTTCGGCAACGAAGCTCACGAGGCGGGTCGCTTCGATATCGCGCTAGCCCGCTATGAGCGCGCGGCGATCCGTAGCCAGGTGACGCTCAATTTGCTCAATCTCGGCCAGGCCAGCATCATAGCACTCGGTCTCGCGGTGGTCATGCTGCTCGCCGCCCGCCAAACCCTCGGCGGACACATGACAGTCGGCCGCTTCGTCATGGTCAATACCTATCTGATGCAATTATATACACCGCTCAATCTGCTCGGCACAGTTTATCGCGGCATTAAGCAGGGCCTGGTGGATATGGAACAAATGTTCAAGCTGACACGTGAACCACCCGAAATCGCGGATCCGCCCTTGCCACGCACACCCAGCCAACTAGAGCGGCCAAGCGCGGCGGTGGTGTTCGATGCGGTCCATTTCGGATACCGGTCAGACCGGGAAATTCTGCACGGCATCGGTTTCACCGTCGCGCTCGGTGGCAGCCTTGCCATCGTCGGACCGACGGGCGCCGGCAAATCGACCATTAGCCGGCTGCTGTTCCGTTTCTACGATGTTACCGACGGCGCGGTGCGCGTGGATGGCATCGATGTGCGGGACTGGCCGCAGGACGCCTTGCGCGCGAGAATTGGGGTAGTACCGCAAGATACCGTACTGTTCAATGACACAATCGGCTACAATATCGCTTACGGCCGACCTGGGGCCACCCAGGCGGAAATCGAGCAGGCGGCCCGTGCCGCACAGATCCATGATTTCATCATGCACCTGCCCGACCGCTACGAAACCCGGGTTGGTGAACGTGGACTAAAACTCTCTGGAGGAGAAAAGCAGCGAGTGGCGATCGCACGTACTATCCTCAAGGACCCCGAGATACTCATCCTCGATGAAGCCACCAGTGCACTTGATACCAGGACCGAACAGGATATCCAGGCTGCGCTGCGCGTGCTCGCGGCCAACCGCACAACACTCACGATTGCCCATCGCCTGTCGACCGTAGTCGATTCCGACCAGATACTGGTTCTCGAGAATGGCCATGTCGCAGAGCTTGGCACCCATGCGCAGTTGCTTGCCCGCGGCGGGCTGTATACCTCGATGTGGGCGCGCCAGTTGCAGGACCAGGACCTCAGGAGCGGCGATGCGGCGGCGGCATGATCGCTCGCGGTTGCCGCCAAGACCGCCACACCGTATAGCCGCAGGGGAATAGGGCTTGCCCAACCTGGAACCATCCTTTGGAACCTTCCGTGACCGAGCCTGCCGCCGATACACAGACTAACCTGCTGGATGATCTCGCGCAGCGCCGGGACTGGCCTGCGCTGCGCGACGCCGCCGACCGAATAATCGCAGCGGGGGAGGCTCCCTGGCTGGTGTACTATCACGCCGCGCGGGCTCGACTAGAACTGAAGGAACCCCAGACCGCCGAACCCTTGCTGGAAACCGGCATGACGCGCTTTCCGAGCGTGCCGCAACTTGGAGTGCTTTACGGACTGGCCGGCGGCCAAACCTTGCCCGCCGAAGCCGCGGCTGAACGCTGGCGGGACCTGCACGAACGCCTGCCCGACGGGCCAGGCCTTCGGCTCGGTTATGCCCATGCACTGCGCGTTATCGGTCGCGCCGCCGAATCTGAAGCTCTGCTTGCGGAAGGCGCACGGCTGCGCCCCGATCATCTGCCCACCCTTATCCAGTATGCCGAAGCCGCGTCCGCGCGCGGCGATTTCGCCGAAACCGCACAGCGTTACGCCGCCGCCCACGAGCAGGCGCCTGATCGGACGGATATCCAGACCGCGCAAATCCATGCGCTGCGCCAAGCGGGCCAGTTGGACGAAGCCGATTCGGTAGCGCGTGTTGCGGTAGCCGCCCATCCAACTGCGACGGACCTGCTCTCTGCCCAGGCTGCGGTCGCTGCCGCCAGGGAAGACTGGGTCACCACTGCCAGCACGCTGCGCCGCGTGGTTGTCCGCGACGCGGCCAATCAACCCGCCTGGGAAGGGCTGATCTGGGCGCTGGCCCGGGAGCGGGACTGGGCAGCCCTTGAAGCCGCGGCCGCCGAAGGCCTACGCCACCACCCCGGGAATGCAGTATTGCGGATTGAATACGCCCGCGCCGCCAGCGCACGGGAGGATTGGCCAAGCTCGGTATCCCGCTGGAACGCGGTTGCCGAAAACTGCCCACCAAGCGCGGAGGCCTATTTCGGCCGGATCGACGCGCTGATCCGCGCGCGCCAGATGAATGCCGCGGAAGTCGTCTCAGCCGAAGCAGTGGGTTTCGCGCCGGATGACCGCGCGCTGCTGATGCAGAACGCGGAACTCGCCGGCCTGCGCCTCGATGCCGAGGAGGCGACGAAGCGCTGGCGGGCATTGAAACGAAAATTCCCCGACGATCCGGCGATCGACGAGGGGCTGGCGGCGACCAGGAAATATCTGGGCAACGAGTCGCAGAAGGTAAAGCGCGAAGAGACGGTCAAGAAAAAAATACCTGTGCGCGGCTCCATCCGGATCATCGAAAAGCCACAGGGTGAAGCACGGGAGCCCGTATCGGGGCCGGTCGCGTTCGATCGACTGAAGGCCGGGCTGCCAGACGCGCCAGCGCCTAAACCCAGAAGACTTTGGGATAAGTTGTTCGGAAAATGACTGACGGGACGATCGATACCCCACCCCAGACGCTGAACCATGCAGGGGCAGTGGTGGACCAGGCCATAGCCTTTATGGTGGGTCAGGATATCGGGTCGCTGGAAATCGCCTCGGCGCTACTGGCCGGGGCGCTGGCGTTGATGGGGCGCAGTCTTTCACACCAGGGTATTCTGGCGGTACTCGACCAGGCACGGGAAGCCGTTAGCGGCGGGCATTTCGACCCGACCCAGGCATGACCGGACTTTTTTTTCATAACAGCCGCACGCGGCGGCGCGAAGCCTTCACGCCGATCGACCCTAGCCATATCCGCCTTTATGTATGCGGCCCCACTGTCTATGACCGCGCCCATATCGGCAATGCACGCACTTTCCTGGTATTCGATGTCCTAGCGAGGCTGCTGCGGCACGAATTCCCGCGCGTAACATATGTCCGTAACATCACTGACGTGGACGACAAAATCAACGCCCGTGCAGCCGAACGCGGCGTTGAGATCGCGACCGTGACCGAAGAAACCACGAAGTTCTTTATGGATGACATGGCATCCCTCGGATTGCTGCCACCCGATCTCGAACCGCGCGCGACTGCCCACGTACCTGAAATGCTACGCCTAATCGAGACCCTGGTTGCGCGTCAGCACGCCTATGTCGCCGAGGGCCATGTGCTATTCTCGGTTGCCAGTTTTCCCGCCTATGGCGCTCTCTCGGGACGCGACTCCGAAGCCATGCGTGCCGGTGCCCGGGTCGAAGTCGCACCTTACAAACGCGATGCCGGAGATTTCATTCTCTGGAAACCCTCACCAGCAGAATTACCGGGCTGGGATAGTTCATGGGGTCGCGGTCGCCCCGGCTGGCACATCGAATGCAGCGCCATGGCCGAACGCTATCTTGGCTTTGATTTCGACTTGCACGGTGGTGGCCAAGATCTTTTGTTCCCGCATCACGAGAATGAGTGTGCGCAAAGCCTATGCGCCCATCCTGGCAGCCAATTCGCCCATACCTGGCTGCATACCGGAATGCTACGCGTCAATGGCGAGAAAATGTCGAAATCCCTCGGCAATATCCT
>JAJXVA010000101.1 GCA_021782435.1 Pseudomonadota bacterium | reverse complement strand
AGTCGCTTTGCGTCTTTTTCCCTGGAAAAAGAATCCGCTTCCCTGCTTTGTCGTCACGATAGGCACCAAGCTCATGGCCATTCTCGTCGATCACACCACAAGGGTAATCACCCAGGGCTTCACCGGCGCCCAGGGCACGTTCCACTCCGAACAGGCCATCGCCTACGGCACCAAAATCGTCGGCGGTGTCACCCCCGGCAAGGGCGGCACGACCCATCTCGACCTGCCCGTGTTCGACACCGTGGCCGACGCGGTCACCGCGACCGGCGCCACCGCCACCGCCATCTACGTGCCGCCGCCGTTCGCGGCCGATTCCATCCTGGAAGCCGTCGCGGCCGAACTGCCCCTCATCGTCTGCATCACCGAGGGCATCCCCGTGCAGGACATGGTGCGCGTCAAGCGCGCCCTCGATGGCAGCCAGTCCCGCCTGGTCGGCCCCAACTGCCCCGGCGTCATCACCCCCGAGGCCTGTAAAATCGGCATCATGCCCGGCCACATCCACCGCCGCGGCACGGTCGGCATCGTCTCGCGCTCCGGTACCCTCACCTATGAGGCCGTCGCCCAGACCACCGCCGCCGGCCTCGGCCAGTCCACTTGCGTCGGCATCGGCGGTGACCCCGTGAAAGGCCTCGATTTCGTCGAGGTGCTGGAAATGTTCCTCGCCGACCCCGGCACCGAGCAAATCATCATGATCGGCGAAATCGGGGGCGAATCCGAAATCCTCGCCGCCGAATTCCTCGCCCGCAACAAGGTGAAAAAGCCCACTGTCGGCTTCATCGCCGGGCTCACCGCGCCACCTGGCCGCCGCATGGGTCACGCCGGCGCCGTCATCTCAGGCGGGCGGGACACCGCCGGCGCCAAGTTCGAGGCCCTGCGCGCGGCCGGCATCCATGTCGCCGAAAGCCCGGCGGCGCTCGGCAGCACCATGATCCGGGCGCTTGGCCGCTGATCCTGCGCCCATGCCCGGCATGCATGGCTGCGCCACCCCGCATGGTCGCCAAGTCTGCCATGGTTTGCGCAATCTTCGCACAAATAGTCTCATCGTTGCGGCAGGGGCGCTGAACGTCCCCATCCCCTGCCTCGGAGAAGCGTTGTCATGGCTGGCGTAGACGTTCTGGCTTCGGCCTTTACCGGCGGTAATGCCGCCTACCTGTCCGATCTTTATGCCCGCTGGATCGCGGCGCCGGACAGTATCGACCCCTCCTTCGCCACATTCTTCGCCTCGCTCGACGACGATACCCGCGCCGTCCTGTGCGATGCCGCGGGGGCGTCCTGGGCGCCGCGAAGCTGGGATGCGACGCCGCCGCCCGCGCCGGGTGCCGCCCCCGCGCCGCTGGCCGAGGGCGAAATCCGCGCCCGCACGCTCGACAGTCTGCGCGCCCTCATGCTCATCCGCACCTATCGCGTGCGCGGCCATCTCCAGGCCCGGCTCGACCCGCTCGGCCTGCAAGTCCCCAAACCCCATGCCGAGCTCGACCCCGCCTATCACGGCTTCGGCCCCGCCGATTACGACCGCCCGATCTTCATCAACGGCGTCCTCGGCCTGCAGGACGCGTCCCTACGGCAAATCCTCACCATCCTCGAGCGCAGCTATTGCGGCGCCATCGGGGTCGAGTTCATGCACATCCAGGACCCCGACCAGAAGGCCTGGATCCAGCGTCGGATCGAGGGCGCGCCATGGCTCGAAACGCCGCCCGCCGCTGCCCGCCGCGCCCTTTTGACCCATTTGACCGAGGCCGAGGGGTTCGAGGCGTTCTGCCAAAAGCGCTTCGTCGGCACCAAGCGCTTCGGCCTCGAGGGCGGCGACGTCACCATCCCCGCGCTCCACGCCATTCTCGATGTCGCGGCCCATGCCGGGGTGCGCGAGGTCGCCATCGGCATGCCCCATCGCGGCCGCCTCAACACCCTCGTCAATGTCCTGCGCAAGCCCTTCACCGCGGTGTTCAGCGAATTCGCCGGCGCCTCCAGCAAGCCCGAGGATGTTCAGGGCTCGGGCGACGTCAAATACCATCTCGGCACCTCGACCGATATCGACCACGCCGGCCACACCGTGCATCTCAGCCTGCAACCCAACCCCTCTCATCTCGAGGCGGTGGATCCGGTCGTGATCGGCAAAATCCGCGCCCGCCAGGACATGGACGGCGACCGCCAGCGCAAGCGCGCCATGGCCATTCTCATGCATGGCGATGCCGCCTTCGCCGGCCAGGGCCTGGTCTACGAAACCCTGGCGATGAGCCAGCTCATCGGCTACCGCGTCGGCGGCACCGTGCACGTCATCGTCAACAACCAGATCGGCTTCACCACCGTGCCGGCCCATGCCTATTCGGGCCTCTATTGCACCGATGTCGCCAAATCCATCCAATCCCCCATCCTCCACGTCAACGGCGACGACCCCGAGGCGGTGGTCTACGCCGCCCGCCTGGCCGCGGAATATCGCCAGCAATTCGCCGCCGATATCGTGCTCGACATCGTCTGCTACCGCCGCCACGGCCATAACGAGGCCGACGAGCCGGCCTTCACCCAGCCGGTCATGTACAAGGCCATCCGCGCCCGCAAAACCGTCCGCGCCCTCTACGCCGATCGGCTGGTCACCGAAGGCGTGCTGACCGCGGCCGAGGCCCAGGCCATGGCCGATGAGTTCACCGCCAAACTGGAGGCCGCCTACCAGGCCGCCCAGAGCTATCGCCCCAACAAGGCCGATTGGCTCGAGGGCCGCTGGACCGGCCTCAAACAGGCCGACGAGGCCGAGGAAAGGGTCGACGAACCGACCGCCGTACCGACCGAGACCCTGCGCCGCATCGGCGCCGCCCTCGCCCACGTCCCCGCCGATTTCGACGTCAACCCGAAAATCGCGCGCCAGCTCGAGGCCAAGCGCGACATGATCGACACCGGCGCCGGCATCGATTGGGCCACTGGCGAGGCGCTGGGCTTCGGCTCCCTCCTGCTCGAGGGCCATCGCGTCCGCCTCTCCGGCGAGGATTGCCAGCGCGGCACCTTCAGCCAGCGCCACGCGGTCCTGATCGACCAGACCAGCCAGGCCGAATACGTGCCGCTCAACAACATCGCCCCCGACCAGGCGCGGATCGAGATCTACAATTCCCTGCTGTCCGAAGCCGGCGTGCTCGGCTTCGAATACGGCTATTCGATCGCCGATCCGCAAACCCTGGTGCTGTGGGAAGCCCAGTTCGGGGATTTCGCCAACGGCGCCCAGGTCATCATCGACCAGTTCCTCGCCTCGGGCGAAACCAAATGGCTGCGCATGTCCGGCCTCACCCTGCTGCTGCCGCATGGCTATGAAGGGCAGGGGCCCGAGCACTCCTCGGCCCGGCTCGAGCGCTATCTGCAACTCTGCGCCGAACGCAACATGACGGTCTGCAACATCACCACACCGGCGAATTACTTCCACGCGCTGCGCCGTCAGCTCAAGCGCAACTTCCGCAAGCCGCTCGTCATCATGACGCCGAAATCCCTGCTCCGGCACAAGCTCGCGGTCTCGAGCCTCGCCGATTTCGCCGAAGGCACCGGCTTTCGCAACGCCATCGGCGAAGTCGATGCCATCGCCCCGGAAAACCAGGTTCGCCGGGTCGTGCTCTGCACCGGTAAAATCTACTACGACCTGCTCGCCGAACGCCGGGCCCGCGGCATCGACCAGGTCGCCATCCTCCGCCTCGAGCAGCTCTATCCCTTCCCGGTCATCACGCTGCCCCGTCTGCTCGAACCCTATCGCGCCGCCGAAATCGTCTGGTGCCAGGAGGAGCCGCGCAACATGGGCGCCTGGCATTTCCTCGATCGCCGGATCGAATCGGTCGCCACCGCCCTCGGCCATCCCGATCCGCGCCCGCGTTTCGTCGGCCGCGCCGATGCCGCCAGCCCCGCCACCGGCCTCGCCAGCGTCCACGCCGCCCAACAGGCGGCGATCGTCGCCGAGGCGCTGAGCCTCGACTGAATTCCCTCTCTCGCCAATTCCTGCCCCAAACCGGCCGAAAGACATCCCATGGCAGCCGAAATCAAGGTTCCCTCCCTCGGCGAAAGCGTCACCACCGCCACCATCGCGCGCTGGCTGAAACAGCCGGGCGACCAAATCGCCGCCGATGAGGCGCTGGTCGAACTCGAAACCGACAAGGTCACGGTGGAGGTCAATGCGCCCGCGGCCGGCACGCTCGAGGCCATCCTCGCCCCCGCCGGCGCCGAGGTCGAGGTCGGCGCCGTGCTCGGCACCGTGCGCGTAGGCGCCGATGCCCCGACCACGCCGCCAGCGCCCTCGGTCCAAGGCGGCTCGGCGGCCACCTCTGGCGTGCATGTGCCGCCCGCCCCGCCCGGCCCGGTCGCGCGTCCCGCCGCGCCCGCGCCCCTGCCGGCCGCCGCGAAATTACTCGCCGAGCACGAAATCGCCCCCGATGCCCTCACCGGCACCGGCCGGGATGGCCGCGTCACCAAGGGTGATGTCCTCGCCTTCCTCGATCGCGCGGCCGAACCCCGCCCCGTCGCGCCAAGCCCGCAAGCGCGCCCCGTGCGGGAAATCGGCCAGGGCGAGGAGCGGGTGAAAATGACCCGGCTGCGCCGCACCATCGCCGCCCGCCTCAAGGAGGCGCAGAACACCGCCGCCATGCTCACCACCTTCAACGAGGTCGACATGTCGACCTGCCTCGAACTGCGCGCCCAGTACAAGGACGGGTTCGAAAAGAAGCACGGCGTGCGTCTCGGCTTCATGGGCTTCTTCGTCCGCGCCTGCGTCAGCGCGCTCCAGGAATTTCCCGCGGTCAACGCCGAAATCGACGGGGACGACATCATCTACAAACATTTCGTCCACATGGGCATCGCGGTCGGCGGCGCCAACGGCCTCGTCGTCCCGGTCATCCGCAACGCCGATACCCTGAGCCTCGCGGAAATCGAAGGCGCGGTCGCGCGCTACGGCCGCGCCGCGCGCGAGGGCACGCTCAAGCTCGAGGATCTCACCAGCGGCACGTTCAGCCTCACCAATGGCGGCGTCTATGGCTCGCTGATGTCGACCCCCATTCTCAACCCACCGCAATCCGGCATTCTCGGCATGCACAAAATCCAGGAGCGCCCGGTCGCGATCGCCGGCAAGCTCGAAATCCGGCCGATGATGTATCTCGCCCTCTCCTACGATCACCGCATCGTCGATGGCCGTGAGGCGGTCAGCTTCCTCGTCCGCGTCAAGGAAATCATCGAGGATCCGCGCCGCCTCGTGCTGGGGCTCTGACCATGTCGGACGGTTTCGACCTCATCGTCATCGGCGCCGGCCCCGGCGGCTATGTCTGCGCCATCCGCGCCGCCCAGCTCGGCATGAGGGTCGCCTGCGTCGAAAAGCGCGAGACGCTCGGCGGCACCTGCCTCAATATCGGCTGCATCCCCTCCAAGGCCCTGCTGCAATCGTCGGAAAACTTCACCGAGGCGGCGCACGGCTTCGCCGCCCACGGCATCCTGGTCGATAACGTCCGGCTCGACCTCGCGCGCATGCACCAGCGTAAATCCGAAGTCGTCACCGCCAATGTCCGTGGCGTCGAATTCCTGTTCAAGAAAAACAACATCACCTGGCTCAAGGGCGCGGCCACCATCGCCGGCCCCGGCCGGGTCGTCGTCGCCGGAAGCGAATACACCGCGCATGCCATCGTCATCGCCACCGGCAGTGAATCGACCCCGCTCGCCGGTGTTCCGGTCGATGAGGATCGCATCGTCACCTCGACCGGCGCGCTCGAATTCCCTTCCGTGCCAGACCACCTCGTGGTCATCGGCGCCGGCGTCATCGGGCTCGAACTCGGCAGCGTCTGGCGCCGCCTCGGCGCCCGCGTCACCGTCATCGAATATCTCGACCGTATCGTGCCCGGCATCGACGCCGAAACCGCCACCGCCTTCCAGCGCCTGCTCACCCGGCAGGGCCTGAGCTTCAAACTCGGCCAGAAGGTCACCGCCGCCACGCGCGAGAACTCAACCATCACCCTCACCCTCGAACCCGCGAAAGGTGGGCCCGCCACCACCCTCACCGCCGACCGCGTCCTGCTCGCGATCGGCCGCCGCCCGCATACCGAGGGGCTCGGCCTCGCGGCCTGCGGTATCGCCACCGACGCGCGCGGCCGTATCGTCACCGATGCGCGTTTCGCCACCAATGTCCCTGGAATTTACGCTATCGGAGATGTCATCGCCGGCGCCATGCTCGCCCACAAGGCCGAGGATGAAGGCGCCGCGCTGGCCGAAATCCTCGCTGGCCAGAAGCCCCATATCAATTACGAGGCGATCCCCTCGGTCATCTACACCTGGCCCGAGCTCGCCGCCGTCGGCGCCACCGAGGAAGATCTGAAATCGCGCGGCATCGCCTACACGGTCGGCAAATTCCCCTTCACCGCCAATGGCCGCGCCCGCGCCATGGGTATGGTCGATGGTTTCGTCAAACTCCTCGCCGACAAACACACCGACCGTCTGCTCGGCGCCCACATCCTCGGCGCCGATGCCGGCACGCTGATCGCCGAATGTGTCACCGCGCTCGAATTCGGCGCCAGCGCCGAGGATGTCGCGCGCATCTGCCACGCTCACCCAACCCTCAGCGAGGCCGTCAAGGAAGCGGCCCTCGCGGTCGAGGGCCGGGCGCTGCACATCTAAGAAAGTCAGCATGTTCTTTTTTGAAAAAAAGAACCAGAAAACTTTGATCACGCCGTCCCCGGAACACCGGCTGCGTCATGAAGTCTTTTTGCTTCTCTTTCTTCAGAAAAAGAAGGCCTTTCCTTGATGCTTGCTCTCACCATGGGGGATCCCGCCGGCATCGGCGGCGAACTCACCGTCCGCCTGCGCGGCGCGGGCTGTCCGCCCTTCGTCGCGCTCGACGATCCATCCCGCCTTGCCGCCTATGCCATCGCCCCCATCCGGGAGGTCGCCTCGGTCGCGCAGGCCCGCGCCGTCTGGCCCAATGCCATCCCGGTTCTGCCGGTCCCCCTCGCCGTGCCGGTAATTCCTGGCAAGCCGGATCCGCGCAACGCCAGCGCCGTCATCGCCGCCATCGAGCGCGCGACCCGGCTCGCCCTCGCCGGCGAGGTCCGAGGCGTCGTCACCAACCCGATCAGCAAAGCCACGCTCTATGGCGCCGGTTTCCGCTTTCCCGGGCACACCGAATTTCTCGCGGCCCTGACCGGAACCCCGCTTCCCGTCATGATGCTGTGCAGTCCATTTTTGCGCGTCGTGCCGGTCACCGTGCATGTATCGCTGCGCGAGGCCATTGCCTCCCTCACCGCGGAACGCATCGTCGCCATCACCCGCGTCACCCACACCTCGCTGCGGAAATATTTCGGCGTGGCGTCTCCCCGGCTCGCCATCGCCGGCCTCAATCCCCATGCCGGGGAATCCGGTGCCTTCGGCGACGAGGAAACCCGCATCATCGCTCCCGCCATCGCCACGCTGCGTGATCATGGCATGGACGCGCGCGGCCCATTCCCCCCCGATACCCTCTTCACCCCGGACGCCCGCGCCACCTACGACGCGGCCATCTGCATGTATCACGACCAGGCCCTGATCCCGCTGAAAACCCTCGACCGTGACCACGGCGTCAACGTCACCCTCGGCCTGCCCATCATCCGCACCTCACCCGACCACGGCACCGCCTTCGATATCGCCGGCCACGGCACCGCCAGCCCCGCCAGCCTCCGCGCCGCGCTCGATCTCGCCCAGGCCATGTCCGAGGACGCGCCGTGATGGGAAAGCGTCGCGCCGAGTTGTCCGCAACCGGTCGGCGGGAAACGTCTGGTCCTTCAAACGCGTCTGGCACGCCGCCGGTCGCGAACCGGACAGCCTGCCCCCGTCACCCCAGCCCCGCCCGCAGCCACTCCGGCAGCGCCCACAGCCGATAATTCTCGATATCCAGCGGAAACCGATAGCGCTCGGCCTCGCGGCCGATGCTCGCCGCCGTCACGCGCTCGAGCCAGGCCATCAGCGGCGGCAGATCCGGCGCCAGAACCGCCGGCACGTCCCGGTCCATCGCCTGAAGTCTTGCGAACATCTCGAGGAAATTCGCCTCCGCCATGCGTTGATGCGCCCCGCCTTCCTGCCGCGCCCACGCCATCCCCCGTGTCCGCGCGAGGCGCCGGCAGGCAATTTCCCGGTCGGCATAGCGCAGATGCACCAGATAAAGTGCCCCGAATTCCGGCGCCGCGTCGGCGGAATGAAACCCCGGTGCCCAGACCGGCCGTCGCCGCGCCAGCACCGGCTTGCACAAAGCGCTCGCGAACCACGCGAACCGTCGCTGCCCGCCCACCGCGCGCCGCATATCCAGCGCATCCTCTTCTGGCATCTGCAACAAATTCAGCCCCACCGCGTATCCAATCTCGGGCAGGTCCCCGCTTTCCAGGGCCGACAGAGTATGCGCGCGCGCC
>JAJXVA010000100.1 GCA_021782435.1 Pseudomonadota bacterium | reverse complement strand
TTGGAGACATAGAAAACACTGACCAGGAGTTACTGCGCAACCTGGCCCACCAAAGCACCGCCATCGAACAGCGAGAACACACGGTCGCGCAAATCCTGCCCGCAGGCTTTACCCTGGCTCCACACCATAACGTGCCTCCGGTAATACAGACCGGATACCGATGAACCACACACCAAGACCATTTCGGAAGCCCCGATTCCACCCAGCCTGACCCTGCTCTAGCAAACAGAAATATTCTGGCCGATAGCGGGCGGACCAGTACACGCGCCGAACCCGAACTTTGAGAAACTATTGGGAAAATTTATCCACGTGAGGCCTGGACCGTCGACGATTTCGCGACGCAGGGTCCGCGCGACCAGCCAGTATTAGGGCCCACGTGCGCGCCGCAGGTTTTCGGGCTGGGTTATTTCTCCGATGCGGCAATGATATCTGCCACAGGCGGATAGCCTACGGTCAAGCGCCAAGGGCCAGAAGTCTTTCAAGCGACTTTTCCCGTCGGGATCACGACTCGTATAAGTATTGTTGCCGTCCGGGGGCGCCTGCTCAGATTGGATCAGCATCCAGTGCATAACCGGCGGTACGAACGGTGCGAACCAGGTCGAGTTCCCCGGTAGCATTTATGGATTTTCGTAGCCGGCGAATATGAACATCTACCGTGCGTGGCTCTACATGAATATCTGCACCCCAGACCGCATTAAGGAGTTCCTCGCGAGAGAACACACGGCGTGGGTGCTGCATAAGGAATTCGAGCAATCGGTATTCGGTAGGGCCAAGGCTGAGGGCGCGGCCACTTCGATGCGCGCGGTGGGTAGCAAGATCGAGTGTGATATCATGAAAACTAAGGCGCCCACGGGTGCTAACGGGGTTGGCGCGGCGCAGCAGGGCGCGCATGCGTGCAAGCAAGGCCTCCATGTTAAAAGGCTTGGTAACGTAATCATCGGCACCAGTGTTAAGACCCCGCACGGTGTCCTGTTCCTCGGTTCGGGCAGTAACCATGATCACGGGAACGTCCCGCGTCGTCGGGCGACGGCGGATCTGACGGCAAACCTCGAGCCCGGATAGGCCGGGCAGCATCCAATCGAGCAGGACGATATCTGGCGTCGCTTCAGAAAGCCGCATCAGGGCCTCCTGACCATCGACCGCTTCATCGACGCGGAAACCCTGTTTTTCGAGATTGTAGCGCAGCATAGTGGCCAGAGCCGCCTCATCCTCAACAACGAGAACCAGCGGGCGGGCGGCAGCGGAGACGGTGCGGACTTCTGCCATGATAGGTCTCATTCCTGATCGGTGCCGGTGGTACCGTCCTTATGTCGGACGACAGCATAGGCCGAGGTATCACCCTTCGGCCGGTTACCGAGAATAATTTCTCCGCGTACTGCATAATGTAGGGTTTCGGCTATATTGGTAGCGTGATCGCCGATACGTTCGAGATTTTTCGCGATGAACAAAAGATGCGTGCAGGGGGTAATGTTACGTGGGTCTTCCATCATATAGGTGATCAGTTCGCGGAAAATGGCATTATAGATGTCATCCACCATCTCATCAGAACGCCAGACCTCAACCGCCTTTTCAGCATCGTTGTCGCCTACGGCATCGATGGTGAGCTTCAGGTTGTCCTGAACCCGCATCAACATGTTGGCAAGCCCGGCCAAGCTATACGGCAGGTTATACTGATTGAGCACGATGCTGCGCTTGGCGACATTCGCCGCGTAATCGCCGATGCGTTCGAGGTCAGTGCTGATTTTCAAGGCACCAACGATCTGGCGCAGGTCGACGGCTAGCGGCTGACGTAGGGCGATCAGACGAATAACCATCTGCTCAATCTCACGTTCAATCGCATCAACCCCGGGATCGGCCTCGACCGCACGCATTGCCGCCTCGCTATCCTTCTCGAGCACGGCGGCGGCGGCCTCAACGAGTTGGTTTTCAACCGCGCCACCCATTTCGACTACTTTGTCGTGCAGGCGGGAAAGTTGCTGTTCATAGCTTTTCACGAGGTGCTGTCCCGCCGATTCTGACATGATTACCAGGAGTTCCCTATCAACTAAATCGGCCGGTAACGTATTCCTGCGTGCGTTTTTCACGCGGGCGAGTAAACAGGTCCTCGGCGGTGGCGAATTCAACCAACTCACCCAGGTAGAAGAACGCCACCCGGTCGGCGCAGCGCGCCGCCTGCTGCATGTTGTGCGTGACGATGACGATGGTGAAGTCCTCTTTCAGCTCGTCAATCAGTTCCTCTATTTTGAGAGTACTGATGGGATCCAGCGCACTGGTCGGCTCATCAAGAAGAATCACCTCGGGGCGCACCGCAATCGATCGTGCGATGCAAAGACGTTGCTGCTGCCCGCCGGAAAGCCCCAAAGCCGAGGCGGAGAGCCTGTCCTTGACCTCGTCCCATAGGGCGGCCCGGGTCAGTGCCCATTGCACCCGTTCGTCAAGCGTCGCGCGCGGGAGCTTTTCGTGCAGGCGGATGCCAAAGGCTACGTTCTCGTAAATCGATTTTGGAAATGGCGTGGGCTTTTGGAATACCATGCCGACATGCCGACGCAGGCCGGTGGCATCCACACCGGCGGCTAGGATGTCGCGGCCATCGATCCACACCTGACCCTCGGCGCGCTGCCCGGGATAGAGATCGTACATTCGGTTCAAAACCCGCAGCAAAGTGGATTTGCCGCAGCCGGAGGGGCCGATTAGGGCGGTGGCTTCCTTGGCTCGAAAGTCGACCGATACATTGCGCAGCGCTTGGTTGGGACCATAAAAGAAGTTCAAAGACCGGACGCTGACGCCCACTGGAGCTGCGGTAGTTGCGCCAGTTTCCGTCATGATTTTCATCCGAATCGACGGCGCGATTGACATGTTAACTTCCATCGCTGGCGAAGGGTGCCCGCGCCCAAAACCAAGGTATAAAGCCTCGTATTGGACAACGGGTCATAGGCTGGCCGTAGTCTTGCCACGGAAAAGAAGCCGTGCTGTGAGGCTCAGCGCCAGCACAGCCAGAATGAGCAGAAGTGCTCCACCCCAAGCCTGGTCGTGCCAGATTTTGTAAGGTGAAATAGCATAGGTAAAAATCTGTAGTGAAAGCTCAGCCATCGGCTGGTTGGGATTCACCACCCAGAACTGACTGCCAAACGCGGTGAATAAGAGCGGTGCGGTCTCTCCGGTGACGCGCGCCACCGCCAGGATCAGTCCCGTCATGATTCCCGGCCGCGCCGCGACCAGAATACAACGGAACAGCGTTTGCAGTTCGGTCGCGCCCAATGCCACCGCAGCTTCGCGCATGTCGATGGGCACCAGTCGGATGGCGGACTCGGTGGTGCGAATAATCAGCGGCATCATAAGCACAGAAAAGGCGAAAGATGCCGATAGCGCCGAGAAATGATGAAATGGCGCCACCAGAACTTCATAAGCGAACAGGCCGATAGCGATGCTGGGTACGCTGGCGAGGACATCCGCCGCAAAGCGCAGCACATCGGCGAGAGGGCGCGGTGCAAACAGAGTGAGATAGATGCCGGTCAGCAGCCCCACCGGCAGCGCAAACAGAGTGGCGATACCGATAATGATCGTCGAACCAAGGATGCCATTGCCAACCCCGCCCCCTGGCACTCCGACCGGGTGCGGCACCTGGGTAAGAAACGCCCAGTTGACGGCGCCGATACCGCTGATGACGACATACAGCACGATCAGCAGCAGAATGGCGGCGATGCCCACGCTGAGGGAGGCAGACAAACCAACCCAGGCGTAGTTGCTGAACTTGCGCCGGTTGGCGAAGGAAAGCGCAGCGCCGCTCATGCCGGGCCGCCTTCGCGGCTGATACGGGCCAGAAACAGCCGGCCAGCGGCATTGATCAGGATACTGATGACCAAAAGTAAAAGTCCGAGTTCGATTAAAGCGCTGATGTAGAGATTCGAAGTTGCCTCGGTGAATTCGTTGGCGATGGCGCTGGCAATAGTATAGCCAGGCGCAAATAGAGAAGCGGAAATGGACGGTCGGTTGCCAATGACCATGGTGGTGGCGATCGTTTCACCCAACGCGCGGCCCAAAGCCAGCATGCAGGCGCCAAACACGCCCGGTTTTACCATGGGCAGAACCACGTAACGTACCGCCTCCCAGCGGGTAGAGCCTAGCGCCAGGGTAGCTTCGCGGTAGCGACCCGGCACCCCCGCGACCAAATCCCGCGAGATCGACATCACGGTCGGGACGATCATAAGCGTTAGAATAAGCGAGGCAGTGAGCATGTTCACGCCGTAGATCACGCCCTGGAAAAACGGCAGAAATCCGAACACAGCCTGCAACGCCGGACCAATGACGTTTTGGACCACAGGAGCCAGCACGAACAGACCCCACAGGCCAAACACCACGCTGGGCACCGCGGCCAGCAATTCGATCAATATGCCGAGCAGACCTGACAACTGGCGCGGTGCGAATTCGGCCAAAAAAAGGGCCGAGAGAATGCCTACCCACGCCGCCAGCAGCAGCGCGATAAGGGAACTGACTACGGTGCCGTAAATAAAAGGCAGGCCACCGAATACGTTGGCGACCGGGTCCCAGCGAGATGTCCATAGGAAGCGCAGGCCAAAATGGCGCAGGGACGGCCAGGACCCGACCAGCAGCACGAGGAACAAGCCGAGCAGAACCAGGCAGAATACGGCGACCGCCGCCTTGACTATCGACATGAATGCGTGGCGGCCAAGGCCCCGGGCGGGCATGAGCGCCCCACCCTGATCGGAAGCGCCCTCTAGCGCCCCGACCGACTGGCCCGTCACGCCACGCCCCGCGCCATTAAGGTTACTCCTTCATCCCAGCGATGTCTTTCACCGCCGTGGCCTGAACGTTGGCCGGTAGAGGCACGTAGCCGATCGAGGCTGCATCCGCCTGTCCCTTAGTCACCGTCCAGTCGAATAGCGTTTTCAGGGCCGCAGCGTGGCTGGCGTTGGCTGGCGTGACCGGCAGCAGCGCCCAGGAATAACCGCTGATCGGATAGCTTTCCGGACTAGCCGCGTTAACGATCGAGAAATCGGTCGCCGAGATCTCCGGCTTGGTCGCGGCGGCGGCGGCCACCGTCTGCAGCGTGGGATACACGTACTGGCCTGCTTTGTTTTGCAGCTTCGCATAGCTCATGTCATTTGACAGCAGATAGGCCAGTTCGACATAGCCGATAGCCCCCGGCGTCTGCTGAACCAGCCCGGCAACCCCTTCATTGCCCTTGCCACCGACGCTGGATGCCGCCGGCCACGACACTGATTTGCCACGCCCGACCTTGGCCAACCACTGCGGCGAAACCGCGCTAAGGTAGTCAGTAAAGATGTAAGTGGTGCCCGACCCGTCCGAGCGATGCACTACAGTGATGGGCATTTTGGGTAGCTTGACGCCGGGATTCAGCTTGGCGAGAGCCGGGTCGTTCCACTTCGTGATGGTTCCCAAGAAGATGCCGGCCAATACGTCGGGGGTTATTTTCAGGCCTTTTTTGATGTGCGGCAAATGATAGGCAATGCCTTCACCGCCCAGCGCTACCGGCACCTGGATAACCGGGAACCCGGCTCGGGCCAGTTCCTTCGCGTTCATAGGTACGTCGGAGGCGCCGAAATCCACCGTCTTTTGACTAAACTGTTCGATTCCGCCGCCGCTGCCGATCGACTGATAATTGACGGTGACTGACGGGTTTTTCTGGGAATACTCGTAGAAGATGCGTGAGAACAGCGGATAGTCGAAGGTCGAGCCAGCGCCAGTCAGCGCCAGGGGCGCCGCGAAAGCCGGCAGAGCGAAACCTAGGGCGATGGCGCTTCCGGCGAGAAAGCGGATCGGGCGAAACATGAAGCCTCCTGTGACTACTGGGCCGTAGGCGTATGGACGCATCGCGGCCCGGATTGCGAAGTGTTTCTAGGCAGGCTTCGCGTCGTGTGTGTGACGGTTATATGACAGAACGATGACAGTGGGATAGGCGGGAAGCCTCTCCCCTGGCGTGGCAGGCGACGCAGCCGTTTGGCTTGACCATAGGCCGCTTTGCAGCGCAGCCGATGGCCATTTATGTTTGCGCTGGAATATCCGCCAGGCCTCCGTGTGACCCGTTCAAGACCCTTGCCGTTGCGCCGACGCATACAAATCGCGCGAGAAGTTGGCGATCACGAAGCCGCGTTGGCCCTGCTGGCCGAGGCGCGGACGGCGCAACCGGACGCGACGTGGCCGGATATCGAGGCGATCGCGATCGCACGCGAACAGGGCGACCGTGAGGCCGTTCACCGTTTGGTCGAGGCGGCGCTGGCGCGAGACCCAAAGCAGGGACGGGTGTGGCTGCAATTGGGCCTGCTGGCTCGACTGGAGGGGCGGCACGAAGCGGCTCTGGCCGCCTTTGTTGAGGCAAGGGCACTGGAGCCGACGGCGTTCGAGCCGGTGTTGCAAATGGCGCAGGAGACTTTTTTGCTGGGCCGCACCACCGAATCCGAAATTCTACTGCGGGAGGCGATGGCCCTGGACACGACCAGCGGCCAGACCACGACATTGGCCGCTCAACGGGCGATGATGGCGGACGACCCGGCAGGAGCACTAGCCTTTTACGAAGCGGCGATGGCCCGCAATCCAACTCAGCCCCAGGCCTACGTTGGCGCGTGTAACGCGCTTGTGCGGCTGGGCAGGCTGGCGGAAGCAGAGGCGCGCATCCAACAGGGGCTGGCGGCCTGCGGATCGCGCCCAGGCCTGCACGCGCGGAAGGCGAATTTGCTGCGCGATATGGGCTACTACGCCGAAGCCGCGTTAGTAGCCGAAACCGCCCTGACCGCACACCCGAAGAGCTTCGCGCTTTGGGAAATTGCCATGCGCCTGCGCATCATGACCGGTGAGCCGGAATCGATGCGGGAATTCGCGCCGCGGGCGCACTGCGCTCGCGATACCGAGCGGGCAGCGTATTGCGCGATGCTGGGAGATATGGAAGCCGCGCTGGGGAACGAAATGGCGGCAATGGTGCACTATCGGGATGGGCTGGCCATTGCGCCCAATCTGGCGCGGCTTTACGGCGCCATGGCAGTGACGTCGCTGACCAGTTTCGATATCACCGAGGCCTTCGCACAGATCTGTGCACAGACGCGCCTGCTGGCCCCTGGCCTGATACTGGGTAACCGATCCGATAACCCGACCCAGAGCTATTACGGACAGATTATCAACGATTACAGGGTAGAACCCGAAGTAGCCCAGGAACTGGCGAACTTGCCGGCGGCCAGCTCGGCGCGGTTGGAGGTCGCATCAGGACTGGTAAGGCGTTTCCCAGGCAGCACGGCGGCGGCGGCCTCGGTTTTGGATGTGCTGTGCCGGGGCGACGCGTTTGCCACTGTGCCAACCGAACAGGCGACCATACCGCGCCAGATCGCCCAGTTCTGGGACATGCCGGCTCCACCCGCGGATATTGCCCGATTGATGGCAAGCTGGGCCGCGCAGAACGACGGCTTCGCGCATCGAGTATTCGATGACCTAGCGGCACGCGCGTTCCTCGCAAAGCACCACTCGCCAGACGTTTTGGCGGCTTACCACATGGCAGTAGCGCCGGCGATGAAGGCGGATCTGTTCCGACTGGCTTTTCTGGTGACAGAGGGCGGCGTCTACGCTGACGCCGATGACCGTTGCGTAGCGCCGGTGAGCCAATTGCTACCGCCTGGCAAAACTTTGGTCCTGTATCGCGAATACCTGGGCACTGCGGGCAATAATTTCATAGCCGCGGCATCTGGTGAGCCGGTACTGCGAGCAGCTCTGGCGCGGGCGACGGCGGCCATTCTACGCGGGGACCAGGACATGCTTTGGCTTGCCACCGGTCCCGGCCTGATAACCCGCTGCCTGGCCGCGGAGGCCGCCGACCCGACCACGCGACAAGCCTTGCTGGCCCGCACCCAGGTTTGGGATCGGCGGATCCTGCTGCGCTGCGTGGGGGTCCACTGCCTAGCCGACTATAAGGAGTCGGAACAGCACTGGCTGCACGCGACATTCAAGGCAACCCGCGCGGCATGATGTGACGCGAGCGCCCCGGAGGCGCAGGTCCGATGAGCCTCTGCCGATTTGGTAGACACGTGGTTAAGCTAACTGCACCGGTTTCTCGAGGTGGAGCGGGCTGAGATAGCCCAAAGTTGAGCGCCGCCGGATAGGTTTGTAGAAGCACTTGACGTGATCGATCACGTCAGAACGTGCCTCGTCACGGGAGTGGCAGGCCTTCCTGGCGGTTCGTTCGGTTTTCAGCGACGAGAAGAAGCTCCCCGTAGTCGCATTGTCCCAAACATTACCGGAGCGACTCATCGAACAGGTGAGCCCGTTATCGGCCATCAGGCGCTGGAATTGCGCTCTAGAGCGGTGTCGCGGAGGGTGGAATCGTTTTTGGGATTCCGGCGCGGTGCTGAGGTGTGATTCATAGATCTCCGGTATCACCGGAGGTTCTGAT